>PKWQ01000190.1 GCA_003133265.1 Acetobacteraceae bacterium | reverse complement strand
CCCGATGCGGCGATCGATCCCACGGCCGAGATCGGTCCTTTCGTGGTGATTGGCGCGCGGGCCGAGATCGGCCCGCGCTGCCGGATCGGTGCCGCGGCGGTGATCGGCGACGGCGTGGTGCTGGGCATGGATTGCCGGATCGGCGCGCACGCAAGCGTCAGCCATGCCCTGCTGGGCGACCGGGTCCGGATCTATCCCGGCGTGCGGATCGGCCAGGATGGCTTCGGCTTCGCGGTCGCGCCCACCGGCTTCGTCAGCGTGCCGCAGCTTGGCCGCGTGGTGCTGGAACACGACGTCGAGGTGGGGGCCAACAGCACGATCGACCGTGGATCGCTGCACGATACGTTTATCGGTGCCGGCTCGCGTCTCGACAATCTGGTACAGATTGGGCACAATGTTCGGCTTGGCCGTGGTTGCGTCATCGTGGCGCAGGCCGGGATTTCCGGTTCCACGATTCTGGAAGACAATGTCATGGTCGGTGGCCAGGCAGGTTTAACGGGGCATCTGCGGGTTGGGCGGCGGGCCCGCATCGGGGCGCAGGCCGGGGTGATGTCCGACGTCGCGTCCGGAGCGGACGTGGTTGGCAGCCCGGCGCAGCCGGTGCGGGAGTTTTTCCGCAACTTCGCGATCCNNCCTGCGCAAACTGGCGCGCGGGCAGGGTGCGAGCAGGCAAACGAGTACGGACTGAACGCCATGGATGCCACGACAGAACAACCAGCGAGCGGAGCCCCCCCGGGCGACATCATCGAGGTGGTCGATATCGCGCGCATCATGCGCGCGATCCCGCACCGCCACCCATTCCTGATGATCGATCGCGTGGTGGATGTGGTGTGCGACCATTCCGCCATCGGGATCAAGAATGTCTCGATCAACGAGTCGTTCTTCCAGGGGCATTTCCCGGGCCATCCGGTGATGCCGGGTGTGCTGATCATCGAAAGCATGGCGCAGACCGCCGCCGTGCTGGTGGTCGAGACGCTGGGACCGGACGCGGCGGGCAAGGTGGTCTATTTCATGTCCATCGAGATCGCGAAGTTCCGCCGCCCCGTGGTGCCCGGCGATCAACTGCGGATCCATGTCACCAAGGATCGCAGCCGTGGCAATGTCTGGAAATTCAGCGCGGTCGCGCGCGTGGACGGCGTGTCCGTGGCCGAGGCCACCTTTGCTGCGATGATCATGGACAGTTGAGGTTTGCCGCTGTTTTTTTCATGTTGAAACAACCAGTTACAAGGCATTCATCGAAATATCCAGCAACAATGATTGTGTTGGTGACTCTGTCGGCCCGGGCCTAGTTTCCGCTGGCCGGTATCACTCGAAAGATGGCATGACATGGATGCTCTGACTGCACCTCGCGCGACGCGGCTTGAAGGCGTCAGCATCCATCCCAGCGCGATCGTCGCCCCGGGGGCGGAGCTTGGCGCGGGCGTCAGCATCGGCCCGTACTGCACCGTCGGTCCCGACGTGGTGATCGGCGAGGGAGCGCGGCTTGTCTCGCATGTGGTGGTGGACGGACATACGCATATCGGTCCGGGCGTGGTGCTGTTTCCGTTCTGCACCGTCGGGCTGCCGCCGCAGGATCTGAAATACAACGGCGAGCCGACGCGCTGCGAGATCGGCGCGCGTACCCAGGTGCGCGAGCATTGCACGATCCATCGTGGCACCGTCACCGGCGCCGGCGTAACCCGCGTGGGTGCCGACTGCCTGTTGATGGCGGTCGCGCATGTGGCGCACGATTGTTCCCTCGGCAATAACGTCATCGTCGCCAACAACGCGGTGATGGGCGGGCATGTCTCGATCGGCGACCACGCGGTGATCGGCGGGGCGGCGGCGATCCATCAGTTCGTGCGTATCGGCCGTGCCGCGATGATCGGCGGCGTGTCCGGTGTGGAAGCCGATGTGATCCCGTTCGGCAGCGTGATCGGCAATCGCGCGCGGCTTGCCGGCCTCAACGTGATCGGGCTGAAGCGCCGCGGCTTCGACAAGACTCAGATCATGCGCCTGCGCAGCGCGTTTCGGACCTTGTTCCGCCACGAGGACGTCTTCACCGCCCGGCTCGCCGAGACCCGCGCCCGCTTCGGGGCGGACCCGCTGGTTGCCGAGATCCTGGCCTTCATCGACGCGCCGAGCCACCGTGGGCTGATTCGCGCCAAAATTGTCGGGCACCCGGAGGCCGATGCCGGCTGAGCCGGCTCAGTGGGATCGCCGCTTGATTTCGAAGCTGTCCAGGTGCGGCGGCAATGGAGCGAAGCCCTCGCATTCGGCGGTACAAACCGCGATCGCGCGGTGTAGCGCCGCGGCGGTGTCATTCAGTCGCAGGCCCGCGGCTTCCTCGGCCAGCATCCGCAGACAATTGATTATCCCGCGTGCTGAGGCAGAATAATCCTCGGGAGGGTCGCTGCTATCGTCCATCTGGAAATGGTCCTTCGTCCAGAGTCTATGCGGGCGGTTCACAAGAGCATGAATGCTTGCCAACGATATGATGGAGTCTGCGTGGGTCGGCAACAGAGAATAGTCGATGCGACGACCCCGAACGCGCAATATCGCCACGATGCCGATATTGGTTAATTTTCCCATTCTTTTGCACGGATTTTGACATGCCTGCCGAAGCACAGCGGACAATGCCGGCCAATCTGGGCATCCTCGCTGGCGGCGGGGTTCTGCCGGCGCGCGTCGCCGAAGCCGCGCTCGCCGCCGGGCGAGAGGTATTCCTCGTCGGGTTGGAAGGCTTCGCGGAGCAGCGGGTGCTGGCGCCGTTTCCGCATGAAATCATCCGCATAGGTGCTGCCGGGCGCATCCTGGCCGCACTGCGCCTGCATGGCTGCCGCGATCTGGTCATGGTTGGCCCGATCCGGCGTCCCTCGGTCCTCGCACTTCGTCCGGACGCCGAGGGCGCGCGCATTCTCGCCCGTATCGGCCGGGCCGCCTTCGCCGGCGACGACGGGCTGCTCGCTGCCGTCGTCAAGATATTGGCCGAGGAAGGGTTCACCGTGCTCGGCGCCCACGACATCCTGTTCGAGGCGCTCGGCCCCAAGGGGCTGCTGAGCAAGATGGCGCCGGACGCCCAGGCGATGGCCGACATCGTGCGCGCCATCGCGGTTGCCCGCGCGCTCGGCGCGGTGGATGTCGGGCAGGGCTGCGTGGTGCAGCAGGGCATCGTGCTGGCGGTGGAGGCGGCGGAGGGCACCGATGCCATGCTGGCCCGCTCTGGCCCGCTCGCGCGTCACGGTCCTGGCGGGGTGCTGGTCAAGCTGGTCAAACCGGGCCAGGATCGCCGCGCCGACCTGCCCACCATCGGCCCGCGCACCGTGCGCGGCGCTGCGGTTGCCGGGCTGCGTGGCATCGCCTTCGAGGCCGGGGGCACCATCCTTGCGGAGCGCGCCGCCGCGATCGCCGAGGCGGATGCCGCGGGACTTTTTCTGCTAGGACTCGACCCCGACAACCCGCTCGAACAGGGAGAAACCCAATGAGCCGTTTCCTGCACACCATGCTCCGCGTCGGCGATCTGGATCGCAGTGTCGCATTCTACACCAAGCAACTCGGCATGAAGGAGCTGCGCCGCCGCGACGTGCCGGACGGCAAATACAGCCTCGCCTTCGTCGGCTATGGCGACGAGGACAGCAATTCCGTGGTCGAACTCACCTATAACTACGGCGTCGAGAAGTACGAGCAGGGCACCGCGTTCGGCCATCTCGCGATCGGCGTGCCGGATGTGGCCGCCACCTGCGAGAAGGTTCGCGCCGGCGGCGGCAAGGTCACCCGCGAGGCCGGGCCGGTGAAGTTCGGCACCACCATCATCGCCTTCGTCGAAGACCCCGACGGCTACAAGATCGAGCTGGTGCAGCGCGCCTGACCGGCGTTTCCATCGTCCCCGCGCGCAGCGGGGACGATGGATGGTTTGAACTCTCGCCTAGCCGATCGCCGCCGCGACCCACTGCGCCCAGGCCAGCGTGGCGCGGTCCTCGCCCTTGCGCCCGACGATCTGGATGCCGAGCGGCAGGCCGTTCGGTCCGTTGCCGGCAGGCACCGTGACGCAGGGCACATGCAGGCTGGTCCAGAGATAGTTGAAGACCGGATCGCCGGTCCATGCGAGCCCGGCCGGCGCCTCGCCCGGCGCGGAGGGGGTCACCAGGATATCGAGCCCCGCCATCACGGCGGGAAATGCTGCCTGGGTCGCGGCGAAGGTGGCGTAGGCCGCGTCCAGCGCCGCCTCGGGCTGGGCCAGCCCCCATTCCAGCCGTTCCCGCAGCACCTCCGACAGCAACGACCGGGCGTTGTTCAGTTCCCAGGCCATCGCCCGGCCGCTCTCGGCGTTCATCACGATCGGATGGGCGGTCTCCAACTCATTGAACGAGGCCGGCAGTTCGCGCTCGCTGACCGTCGCGCCGGCACGGGCGAGCGTGTCCGCCACCTGTGCCAGCAGCGCCTGGGTTTCCGGCGCGGCGTGGTCCCAGGATGGCGAGCGGCAGATGCCGATGCGCGGCGCGCGGTCGGGCTTCGCGTCGGGGTTGCCGAGGGCGCGCCCGGAAACGACGGAGGCGAACAGCGCGCAATCGGCGACGCTGCGGGCGATCACGCCCACGGTGTCCAGGCTATCGGACATGATCTTCATGCCGACCCGGTTGATCGTGCCGAAGCTCGGCTTGTAGCCGACCGCGCCGCAGAAGGCGGCCGGGCGGATGATGCTGCCGGCGGTCTGGGTGCCGAAGGCGAGCGGGAAGAAGCAGTCCGCCACGCCCGCCGCCGAGCCGGAGGAGGAGCCGCCTGGGGTGTGCGCGGGATTGGCGGGGTTGGTGGTCGGGCCCGGCGTGCGGGTGGCGAACTCGGTCGTCACCGTCTTGCCGACCACCACCGCCCCGGCGGCGCGCGCGGCGGCGACGGCGGCGCAATCGGCCTTTGGCCGCCAGTCTTGCCAGATCGGCGAGCCGTATTGGCTTGGCATATCGGCGGTGTCCAGGACGTCTTTCACCCCGATCGGCAATCCGGCGAGCGGGCCGGGGCGCGGCCGGGAAGCGGCGCGGCTGGCGGCGTCGGCGTCCAGAAAGGCGAAGGCATGGCGCTCGCCCTCGTGCTGGTCGATGCGGTCGAGGCAGGCCTCCATCACCTCCATCGGTTCGACATGGCCGTCGCGGACCAACCGCGCGGCTTCGGTGGCGGTCAGGCGGGCCAGGTCCGGCATGTGACATCTCCTGCGAATACAGCCATCAGGCTGGCGCAGCCGGGCGGGCGGGTCCATCCTTGAATCGATGAAATCGACGGAACTGTCCCCCACCGTCCGCGTCGGCCAGGGCGCGGATGGATCGCTGACCTATCTGGTCGACATCTCGCCCGAGGCGCTGCCCCCGGTGCGCGGGCGCGATCTGGAGCTGGCGTGGCATGCCGCGCGCCAGGCCGCGATCGCGGCCAGTTGGGGCAGCCCGCGCGGCTTTCGCTTTCGCCGCCGCGATGGCGGTTTCCTGGACCTCGCGCTGTCCGACGCGGATGCGTGCTGCTGGGCCGGCGCGGTGGACGGCACGGTGGGAATGGATAACAGCTACGGCCTGTCGCTCTGCCTCAGGCTGCTGGCGCTGGTCGATCTGCTGGCGCGCGCGCGCTGGTTGGCGGAACTGATCGCGTTGACGCGCGATGGGGCGGAACTGCATCCGGCATTGCTCGGCGCCGCCGCCCATGTGCCGTTGACGGCGGAGGCGCGTTTCGACGAAACCGATTTTCGGGTCCATCTTGGCAAACGACTCGGCGAGAGCGGGCATCCGCCGGCTCGCCTGACAGGAGCAACCGCATGATCCATCCTCCGCGTATCGCTGGCGCTGTAACGCTGCTGCTCGCCCTGGCGAGTTGCGCCCTGGAGCCGAGTTCCGGCGGTCAGTCGCGTTCCGACCAAGCGATGATCGCCGCTTGCCGCCAACGCGCGGACCAGTCGTTCGAGCGCGCCAACCGCACCAGCCTGTATCAGCCGTCCTCCACCCGTGACTCTCCGTATTCGGCGATGCCGCCGTCGCCGACCAACGATCTCGCCGACCAGTTTTCCTATGGGTCGATGTATAACGACTGCATGCGCAGCAACGGCGCGGCGGCAACCCCCGCGTCAGTGGCGCCGGCAGCGACACCGCCACCCGCACCGGCAACGGCGCGGTCGGCGCCAACACCACCGCCGGGACAGCCGCTGTCGGTACCGCCGACGACCAAGCCGTAACCTCGCAAGACCATCCGGCGCCGCGCATAATCTTGCCCGGCTGGCTCGCCCGCCCTAGAACGCCTGATCACCGCAACCAGGAAGGCGCGCATGAGCAAGATCATCCGGACGGAACCGAACAAGATCCTGTCCAAAGCCGTGGAACATCATGGCTTTGTCTATCTCCAGGGCTGCACCGCCAAGGATGTCGGCAAGGACATCAAAGGCCAGACCGCCGAGGTGCTGGAGACCATCGACGCGCTGCTGGAGACGCACGGCACCGACAAGACCCGGCTGTTGCAGGCGATCATCTGGCTCAAGGACATCCGCGACCGCGAGGCGATGAACGAGCTGTGGAGTGCCTGGCTGCCGGCCGGTCTGGCCCCGGTCCGCGCCTGCGTGCAGTCCAACATGGCCGACGCGCGTTGCCTGGTGGAGATCATGATTACCGCCTGTAAATGATTGCGGCGTACCGTGGCGAAGGGGGAAGCAACGAGTCCTCCCTCCGCCACGGAGTCGGGCACTTGACCGGCTCCGCATCAAATTCAGGTGATTAGGACGATTTTCCGAGAACTGTGACATATCCACAGGGGCGAGATGGCAAATCGATTGCCTCCGCCGATTTCTCGCTCGTGAAGGGTTGTCAGCTTTGCAACCCTGCTGCTACCGAGCCTCGTGCCTGATGCCGCTGAGCGGTTTTTGGTGTCGAAAGCGGGATTACAGGAAGGGGCGGAGCGCATGCGGTCTTGGAGCACCGGAGGCAAGTTTTTTCTGCTTGGGACGGCCTTGGCATTGTCCCTGCCCATTGCATCCCCGAGCGCTTTCGCTGCCGCCGTCACGACCCGACAGCCCGCCAAATCGATCGCATCGCACGCCGTCGCCGCCAATGTGTATCGCGTTTCCATCCAAACGAACGCCCCGCGCAGCGCGGCCAAGCCCGTCGCGGGCCAGGCGAACAAGATCATCCTGGGCAGGACCGCACCGATCAAGGGCGGCGCGAAGCAGGCCAAGGCGGGCAATGGTCGGGTCGCCCACGGCCCCGTGCTGCAATGCGTCGCCTTCGCGCGCGGCACCACCGGCATCGCGGTGTCCGGCAATGCCAAGGACTGGTGGGATCACGCGGAAGGTCTGTATGCCCGCGGCGACACGCCGGAACCCGGCAGCGTTCTTGCCTTCACCGCCAACCAGCGCATGCGTCTCGGCCATGTCGCCGTCGTCAGCCGGGTCGTCAATGCCCGCGAGATCGAGGTCGATCAGGCCAATTGGGCCGGGCCGGGCATGCGCCATGGCGGGGTATCGCACGGCACGGCGGTGGTCGATGTTTCGGCCAACAACGACTGGACCGCGGTTCGCGTCGGCCTCGGCCGCTCCGGCGAATTCGGCAGCGTCTATCCGACCTATGGCTTCATCTACGACCGGCCCGAAACCGCGGCACAGATCGCCAGCGCCGAGCCGATGTCGGCGCCGATGCGCGCCCTGAACCCACCGCCGCGCGACCTGCGGCCGCTGAACGCCCGCACGCCGCTGGCCCACGAGACCTACGACGAGGTTGCCGAGGCACCGCTCAGCAGCGGCCCGATCGGCACCGACGCGCCGGATCGCAGCCTGCGCTAACCGGGCTTCCGGCCAACACCTACCTACCCGACATCGATCGTCAGCCAGCCGCGCGGGTCGAACCGTGCGCGGTCCTGGGCGCGCAGCAGCACGGTCGTGTCGTCGGACTCGACGATGGCCGGGCCGGCGATGTCCTGCGCCGCGCCCAGCGTGGCGAAGCCGTATACCGGCACGTCGATCCAACCGCCCAGATGCAGCCGCCGCGTGCCCTTGGCCGGGCTCGCGCCGGCTGACGCCTGCCCGGAGGCGGCCTGCGGCGGCGGCAGGTGGCCGACCACCGAGGCGCGCGCATTGACCAGCACCACGTCCTGGTCGCGCAGCGCGTAGGTGTAGAGCGCCTCGTGCGCGCGATGGAACGCCTCCTCGATGTCCTGCGGCAGCGATGAAGCGGCCCAGTCCAGCCCGTCCAGCGGCACCGCGATCTCGAACACCTGCTCGCCGTAGCGCATGTCGGCGGAGCGGCGGACGCCGACCTCGCCGGAGAACCAGCCCAGCCGCGCGCGGCCCTCCTGCTCCATGTCCGCATAGGCCGCGTGCAGTCGCGCGGTGTCGATGCCGCCAAGCTGGCCCTGGCTGCGCATCATCTCCACCCGCAGGTCGGTGTTCAGCATGCCCCAGGCCGACAATACGGACGCCTGCAACGGCACCACCACGCGGGCGATGCCCAGTTCCGCCGCCATCGCCGCCACATGCAGCCCGGCCGCGCCGCCGAAGGCGAGCAGCGTGTGCCGGCGTGGGTCGACGCCGCGCCGCACGGTGGCGATGCGCACGC
>PKWQ01000090.1 GCA_003133265.1 Acetobacteraceae bacterium | reverse complement strand
TGTGGAATTCGTCGGCCGCCTTGACCACGAAGAAGGCCCGGCTGGTGATCAGGTCATGCGCCTTGAGCAGGCGGTGGGCCGAAGCTTCGGAGACGAAGTAGCGCTGCTGCTCGGTGAACCGCACGGCCAGTTCGCGCGGCGACAGCTCCGGCTCGGTCAGCGCCAGGTCCAGGATGCGCGCGCGCTGTGCTTCGGGGATGCGGTTCCACACCCGATCGGGCCGCGACGGCTGGTCGGCCAACGCTTCCAGGCCGCCAGCCTGGTATCGCTCATACCAGCGGTAGAACGTGGCAGGCGGCACGCCCAGCCGCCGCAGCGTACGCCGCGCCGGCAGATGCGATTGCTCGACCAGGCGGATGATCTCGAGCTTCTCGGCGGCCTTGTATCTCATGCGCGGTCGTCCCCAGCCGCGATCATGCTTTTTTTGAGTAGCCGCAGTTCGAGCGCCTGCTCGGCAACGATTTCCTTCAGCATGCGGGCTTCCTGGCGCAGGTCCTTGACCTCGTCGGCGGTCGCCGCGCGCGCCGTGTCGCCGGCCAGGCGGCGCTTGCCCGCTTCAAGGAACTCCTTCGACCAGCTGTAGTAAAGGCTCTCGGCGATGCCTTCGCGCCGGCACAGCCCGGCGATGCTGTCCTCGCCGCGCAGGCCTTCCAGCACGATGCGGATCTTGTCCTCGGCCGAATGGTGCTTGCGGGTAGCCCGGCGGATGTCACGCACCACTCGCTCGGCACTGGCACGGAGGAGGATTGGCGGCGCGAGATAAGTTTCTGGAAGCAGGCTGGCCTGACGCATGTCAATGCGCACACCACGTTCGTGAGCCGAATCCACAAGTGCATTTAAGCCCTGCCCGCCGAGGCGGAACTCTGGTCGCTGACCACGTTGCGCGAGTGGCTGGCGAAGGTCGGCGCGAGGATCGTTCGTCATGGCCGGGCAATCACCTTCCAGATGGCCAAGGTCATGGTGCCTCGTGGCCTATTAAGAAAAATTCTTTCCGCCATCGGCGCGCTCGGCCCATTGCCGCCGGTCCGATGCTGGCCGCCTCGCCACCACTGGGATGATCGGCCGTCGCTGGAAGACGTGTGTCCTGATGCAGCCTTTTGGGGCGGAATGTCCGCCAATATGGCCGCCATCGGCGGGGCGGGGGCGGGGGCGGGGGTGCGGAGGCCTTGTGGGCTCTTCGTCGACCCAGCTGTTGTAGCATGCCTGGATCGGCGGTTAGGCTGCCTTTGAGACGGGCGGAGAGCCCACCCTATACCGGAAACATCGAATACGGCCGCGCGATACGACCCGCCGGCCAGGGAAGAACGAGCCCATGAAAATCGTCAAAGTGTCCGCCATTCCAATGTCCGCACCCGTTCCGGAGGAGAAGCGTCACCGCACCGACCTCGGAACAAAGGTCAAGACCGACGCGACACTCATTCGCGTCGAGACCGACAACGGGCTCACCGGCATCGGCGCGGCTCTCGGAACGCCGCCGATCGTCGCCGCCATCATTGAGCACGAGCTCGCGCCGGAATGCGTCGGCGAGGACCCCATGTTCTCCGAGCGCATCTACGAGAAGATGTATAACGGCTCACGCAGCAGGCCGGCGCTCGAGCGTGGCGTGACACAGGCCGATGAAAGCCGGCGCCGGGGCGTAATCATGGAAGCGATTTCCGGCATCGACATCGCGGTGTGGGACGTCAAGGCGCAGGCGCTCGGCATTCCGCTCTACCAGGCGCTTGGTGCGGTGCGCAGCTCGGTACGAGGCTATGCCAGCGGCGGCTGGGCGCCAGGCGACGAGGCCGAGGCGGAACTCGCGGGCTACGCGGCCAAGGGCTTCACCGCCGTCAAAATGCGTGTGGTCGGCCGCGACGGATTCTCGATCGCCAACTGCGTGCGCCGGGTGAAGGCGGCCCGCCGTGGGCTTGGCCCCAATGTCGAACTGATGATCGACGCGCACGGCTCGCTCGAGGTCGCGACCGCTATCAAGCTTGCCAGGGAGCTTGAACCCTACGACATCGCCTGGTTCGAGGAGCCGGTGTCGCCGGACGATCACGCCGGTCAGGCGGAGGTGCGCCGCGCGACGATCATCCCCATCGCATCGGGCGAGCGCGAGTTCACGCGGTTCGACTTCGTGGATCTGCTGGAGCGACGTGCCCTCGATATCGCGCAGCCGGACGTCGCCCGTTCGGGCGGCATGACGGAGATCCGGCGCATCGCGGCGTTGACCTCGGCGCACGGTGTGCGTCTCGCGCCGCACGCCTGGGGCAGTGGGGTGCTGTTCGCGGCGAGCATTCACGTTGCGATGTCTGCCCCCAACTGCCACATCCTCGAGGTTACGCAAGGCTACATGCCGATGATGTGGGACCTCTTCAACGAGCCGTTCGACATACGCTCGGACGGCACGGTGCATGCCCCTGACCGGTCGGGCCTCGGCTTCACATTGCGCGCGGATGCGCTGGAGCGATTCCGGTATCTCGACGGGCCCGAGTTTGAGTTCTAGCAGCCTTGTGTGTGGACATCGGGTAACCGCGGCGACCGGTTGATCCGCCGATAGTGTGTAGATGCCTTACGCGAAGAGGCTCAAAGTTTTGGGGGACAAGCCCGCATCGGACCCGCGAGCGAAATCACGGAATGACCGCTGGGGGTCGAAAGCCGACCAGAACCATGCTGCAAAATTCTTGATTTTTGCGCGGGGACATCCGCTAGGGGTGGGATGCGGTCATTCGGCGATGCTGGACCGACTTGGCTGTCGGCGAGAGACGTGCGCCCGAATGCCGGCCTTCCGGTTGCCAATCTTCGCGCCCTCGCCCATCATGGAATCCTCTGACCGGCCCAGATGGAGCACGCCCATGCCCATGAGCCTTTCGCCGAACCTGCCACCTGACAAGCAGCGTGAGATGCTGCGCCAGATGCTCACCATCCGCCGCTTCGAGGAGCGTGCCTCTGCCGACTACCTTGCCGGCAAGATCTACGGCGTCGTGCACAGCTACATCGGCGAGGAGGCGGTCGCCGTCGGCGTCTGTTCGACGCTCGATCGCGGCGGCCGGATCATCTCGACGCATCGCGGGCACGGCCACTGCATCGCCAAGGGCGCCGACCTCAACCGCATGATGGCCGAGCTGTATGGGCGGCAAACGGGCTACTGCAAGGGCAAGGGCGGCTCCATGCACATCGCCGATTTCGGCATCGGCATGCTCGGCGCCAATGGGATCGTCGCTGGTGGGATTTCGATCATCACCGGCGCGGGGCTCGCGGCGCAGATGGAAGGCAAGGGCGGCGTCGCGGTGTCCTTCTTCGGGGACGGGGCGTCGAACGCGGGGCCGTTCCACGAGTGCCTGAATATCGCGGCGGCGTGGAAGTTGCCGATGCTTTACGTGTGCGAGAACAATGGCTGGGCCGCGCAAACCTCGGCTGCCGCGACGCACGCGATGGGCGACGTGGCGGGACGCGCGGCCGGCTACGGCATTCCGGGCGTGGTGGTCGATGGCAACGACGTCTTCGCGGTCCATCAGGCCGCGAACGCCGCCGTGGAGCGGGCGCGCGCGGGCGACGGTCCGACGCTGATCGAGTGCAAGACCTACCGTTGGCGCGCCCACACCGAGCGCAAGGGGCAGGTCGATCCCCGCGACAGGGCGGAGGTCGAGGCGTGGATGCGACAGGACCCGATCGCGCTGCTGGAGCGACGGCTGAGGGACCAGGGCCAGCTGGACGATGCCGGGCTGCGGGCGATGGAGGGCGAGGTCATGGGGGCCATCGAGGCCGCCGTCGCCTTCGCCGAGGCGAGCCCTCACCCACTGCCCGAGCAGGCGACCGACGATGTATTCGCGGCCTGAGAGGGGGATCGGACGATGCGAGAGCTGACGTATAACGAGGCCGCGCTCGAGGCGATCGCCGAGGAGATGCGGCGCGATCCCCGGGTTTTCTACATGTCCACCGACGCGTTGCCGCCGCTGATGAATGAGTTCGGCCCGTCGCGGATCAAGGTGACGCCGATCGCCGAGGCGGCGATGACGGGCATGGGGATCGGCGCGGCTGGCTCCGGCTTTCGCCCGATCGTTGACTGGCGGCAGGTAACGTTCTGCTTTGTTGCGATGGACCAGATCGTTAATCAGGCGGCGAAGATTCATTACATGTTCGGGGGACAGGTGACGTTTCCGATGCTGTTTCGGGCGTCCGTCGGGGGCGGCAGCCAGGTTGCGGCGCAACACTCGCAGTCGCCCTATTCGATGTTCATGAATGTCGCTGGGTTGAAGATGTTTCTTCCATCGACGCCGTACGACATGAAGGGGCTGATCAAGACGGCGATCCGCGACAACAACCCGGTCATTTCCTTCGAGTCCGGCCGGCTGATGGGGCGCAAGGGGCCGGTGCCGGAGGGGGAATACACGATCCCGTTCGGCAAGGCGGACGTGAAACGAGAGGGCAGCGACGTGACGGTTGTCGCGCTGGCCTGGCTGGTGCACGAGGCGCTCGCCGCCGCCGAAGCGCTTGCCAAGGAAGGGATCTCGGTCGAGGTCGTCGATCCGCGCACGCTGGTGCCGCTGGATACGGAGACGATCCGCGCCTCGGTGCGGAAAACCGGTCGGCTCGTCATCGCCGACGAGGCTGGGCCGACGGCCGGCTTCTCGGCGGAGGTCGCAGCGGTTGTGACGGAGGATGCCGCCACGTTCGCGAGCCTGAAGGCGCCGGTGAAGCGGGTCTGTGCCCTCCAGGTGCCGATCCCCTACAGCCCGGTGCTGGAGAACGCTGTATTTCCGGACCGGAATCGGATCATCGCCGGGATCCGTGAGGTACTCCAAGGACGGAGGTCTGCCGCGGCGGCGTGACGACGGCAATCCTTTGCGGACCTTCAAACTGGCCCACTACCCGCGCGTCCCACCGATTCTTTCGGTCCGCTACTTCAGATCCTTTACCGCCTCCATGAACGACCGCAACGCCGCCACATGGTCCGCGATGGTGCGGCCCTGGATGCGCTTGTGGGGGCCGGCGTTGTAAGTGGTGTGCCCGGTGATATGGCTGACGCCGGCGTTCTTCCAGAACGTGAAGTCCCGCCGCCAGTCGTCCGGTGTGCCGGCGCCAAGCGACATCCACACTTCCAGGCCGACCTCGGACGGATCGCGCCCCGCTTCCTTCGTCCATGCGCGCAACTGCTCGAACTTCGCCAGCGCCTTGTCGCCGGCCGAGTAGGCGAGCGGCATCCAGCCATCGCCGATCCTGGCGATGCGTTGCAGGATCGCGTCGGCGTGACCGCCATACCAGACCGGTATGCGGCCGGAAGCCGGGCGCGGGTTGATGCCGGAGTCGTCGATGTTGTGGTAGCGGCCCTTGAACGTCACGTTCGGCTGCGCCCAAAGCGCGCGCATCACCTCTACCTGCTCTTCCGAGCGGCGGCCGCGGTTGTGGAAATTCTCGTTCAGGCCTTCGTATTCGATCTCGTTCCAGCCGACACCGACGCCCAGCCGAAAGCGGCCGTCGCAGAGCAGATCGAGGCCGGCGGCCTGTTTGGCAACCAGGACGGTCTGACGCTGCGGCACGATCAGGATGCCGGTGGCGAAGCCGAGACGGGTGGTGCAGCCGGCGAGGAAACTCAACACCACGAACGGGTCGTGGACGGCCTGCTCATTGGTGCCGACGCGGACGCCCTCGGGCTTGGGCTTGGCGGGGTTGGCGCCCATGACGTGGTCGCCGGTGATGACGTAGTCGAAACCGAGGCCCTCGACCGCCTGTCCATAGTCACGGATGACGGCCCGGCCGGTGCCGATATCGCCAACGGGCAGGGATGCGCCGATCTGCATGGGTTGCTCCTGTGGTGGGGCGTGGATGGGAAGAGCGGGTTCAGGGTGGGCGCAATGGCGCCGCCTTCCAGCGTGACATGACTGGCAAGGGCGGCCAACCTATGAGTTTGGGAAGGGCCGGCACCAGCCCGGCCCTTCCCGGGGGGCGAACATAACTCAGGACGCTGGCCAGGACCGTGCGAACCCGCGCGTCGGTCGTGGGTCGGTTTGAATGTCCGCAAAGGGTCGAAACCGGCGTTCAGCCGCGTACTCGCCATGGACCCCAGAGTGCATTTCCCCTCAATTGCACTGAGCGCCAATGCGGTGGCGGATCGAGTTCGTTATTCCTGGCCGGAAGGGCAGCGTGAGCCTCTTCCTTAGTTTCGGAGGCTCAGCGCGTTGGTCAGATCGCCCAGCGGCTTGCTGCCATGCGCGGTCAGCGCCGCGTCACGCGCGGCAAGGCCCGGCAGCACCGGCAGATCGAAGCGGCGGGTGATGAACCGCAGGATCGAGGTGGTGTCGTACTGCGTGTGATCGACATAGTGCTTCCGCGCATAGGGCGAGACGATGATCGTGGGAACGCGCGTGCTCGGCCCCCAGCGATCGGCCTTCGGCGGCGCGACGTGATCCCAGAACCCGCCGTTCTCGTCGTAGGTCACCACCACCAGCATGTGGGCCCATTGCGGACTTTTCTGCAGATGCTGGATCACCTCGGCCAGATGCGCGTTGCCCGACCGCACATCGGTATAGGCCGGATGCTCGTTCTGGCTGCCCTGCGGCTTGTAGAATGTCACCCGCGGTAGCTTGCCGGCGTCGATGTCGGCGATGAACGCGGCTCCCGAGAGACCGCCGTCCCGGAGGTGCTCGGCCCGTGCCGGGGTGCCTGGCGCCATGTCGGCGAAGTAGTTGAACGGCTGGTGATGGAACTGGAAGTTCGGCGCCGGGATGGCGTTCTTGCCGTCCAGCGTGGCCTGCCAGGCGCCCGAGTACCAGGCCCAGCTGATACCCTTGGCGCTCAGCAGGTCGCCGATCGTCTTCTCGGTCTGCGGCGGCAGCGTGGTCGGCTGGTTCGGATCGGCCAGCGCCGGATTGCCACCCTTCGGCGGCGGGTTGGCGCTCGGCTGATACGGCGGCTGCATGGTGTTCACGGCGTAGAAATCAGGCGTGATGTTGCCGTCGGAAACGAATTTCGGCACGCCGTCGATCGCCGACTTCGGCGAGTTCGCGGCCACCTTCAGCGTCACGCCATCGGCCTCCACCGCCGCGATGCTCGGCTTCGCCGGACTGGTGTCGGCGTTCGGATAGACCGGCGTGCAGGCGCAGATCAGCCAGAAATGATTGAGGAATGAGCCGCCGAACGAGCCCATGAAGAAATTGTCGGCCAGAGTGTATTGGCGGGCAATCTTCCACAGCGGCAGGCTGGGGCCGCCGTTGTAATGGCCCATCACCAAGCCCCCGGAGTCCGCCCAGGCGGCGAAGCGGTCGTTCCTACCGCCGTCGATTTGCATCTGGTTCTGATAGAATCGGTGCCATAGATCGCGCGTCGTCACATCCATGCCGATATTGAATCCCTTGGGATCGTCGATCGCGAACGGGCGGTTCGGCAGATGCTCGGTCTGTGCCTGGGTGACCGGCGGTGTGACGCCCTTGGCGGTCAGTCCGTTCCAAACCGGCGGCAGTTCCTTCAGCACCGAGCCATCACGGTCCAACTGACGGACGCTCGTCGCGGGCATGTGTTTCAAGCCGTTGGCGCCGGGAAAACCGCCGTACAGATTGTCGAAGCTGCGATTCTCGGCATAGATCACCACGACGGTGTCGATCTGGCCGAGAACCGAGGCCGGCTTGGCCGGGCGGTCCGCCGCATCGACCTGTGCGAATGTCCAGCCACTCAACCCCACCGCCAGCGTTGCCAGCAACATGGCCCGTTTTCTCATCGGATTTTCCCATTTTCGTCGGCCGGCAAATAGCTGATTCCGACGCACGCGGGATGTTCATTTTGTGACAATGCACGGCGCGATACAAGGCGCTGCGGACATACCTGTTCGAAGCGGCCAGCGTGCAGCTGCATCGAACCCAGCGCTGGTCGGCCCTGAAGGCCTGGGGCACACGGCTCTTGAAGCGGGTCGGTGCCAAGAAGGCCAAGGTGGCCGAGGCCTAGGGGGAAATCCCGGTTTGCAAGCTTCGGTCGCTCTTTCTTCATGGATTTGCCATGAGGATCGGCTAGTCCTCGGCGCGGTGGCTCGCTAGCTTCGGACCACGCATCGAAACTGGAACGGAGCTTTCCCGTGCACATGCTGCCGCTCCCTCTCTCGCACATTGGTAAACCCCGCACCGAGGCGCTCCGCCGCGCACTGCGCGAAATTACGGTTGCGGCGTCGGCCGCCGACCTGCTCTTCCTTGAAGACTGGGAGAACCTCACCCGCATGATCTCCAAGGGCATGGTGAAGGATGCGTCGGGCAAGCCGCTGACCAAGGACGATTTCCGCGTTATTCTGAAGTCGGACCTGATCATCAACTCGTCGACCGCGATGCTGGAAAGCCTGCCGGCGGATATGAAGGCCACGATCAGGAAGGCCTTCCTGGACGCCGCGAAGAACGACAAGGCTGCCTTCGACAAGCTCTCCGACGGCAAGAACCGCCCGTGGGAGCCGATCGACACCGCCGCATACAACGACACGATCAAGCTGATCCAGTTCGTCGACGCGCTGCGCAAGAAGTCGGTCTGATCGGAGATTGGGCGGGGCCGCAAGACCCCGCCCGCCCTGCTCCCGCGCATGAGCCATACCGTTCTCGTCCTGCCAGAGGCCCAGCTCGCGCCCCTGCTTCGCGCCTACGACGCAGCCGTCGCCGCGAAGCAGCGGCAGCTGGCGATTGGCCTGCTCCTCGCCGCCGTTGCGCTCGCACTGTCGGTGATCGGCGCCGAGGTGCATCCGGCAAAGTTCTGGGAAAACATCGGCAATTTCACGAGTTATTTCGGCCGGCTTTCCCATCTCGACAGCGGCGACCACGTCTGGACCGATCCCGCAGAGTGGTTCTGGGGCCTCAAACGCTGGTCGCTGCTGCTCGGCGAGACCATCATGATCGCCTATGTCGGCACGCTGACCGGCAGCGTGTTTGGCTTCGTCGGCAGCTTCCTGTGCAGCCGCAACCTGGTCAAAAGCGCCGCCCTGCGCTTCGCCGTGCGCCGCACGCTGGAATTCTGCCGCACCGTGCCGGACATCGTCTTCGCGATGATCTTCGTCGTGGCCTTCAGCCTGGGCGCGCTGCCCGGGATGCTGGCGATCACGATCCACACTACCGGCGCGCTCGGCAAGCTCTTCAGCGAGGTCGTGGAGAGCATCAACATGAAGCCGGTCGAGGGCATCGCCGCGACCGGCGGCAGCTGGTTCGCCCAGGTGCGCTACGGGGTGATACCGCAGGTGCTGTCCAATTTCGCCAGCTACGCGCTGCTGCGCTTCGAGGTGAACGTGCGCGGCGCCGCGGTGATCGGCTTCGTTGGCGCCGGAGGCATCGGCGAGGAGCTGATCGTTGCTATCCGCAAATTCTTCTACTCGGATGTCAGCGCCATTCTGCTGATGATCGTCGTCTGCGTCATGCTGATTGACACCATCTCCGAGAAGCTGCGCCATCGCCTGCTGGCCATGGACAGCGGCCGATGAGCAATGGTCTGCGTGCCGCCTTCCTGGCCGATCGCGTTGGCATCGAGGCGCGCCACGGCGCTCTGCTCCGTCCCAACGCGCGCAGCCGCGCTGGCACGCTCGCCATCGTCGGCTTCGGGTTGGCTCTCTACCTCGCCGGGCTTGTGACGCTCGACATCTCGCCGCTGCGCATTCTCGGCGGCTTTAACCGGTTGTTCGACATCTTCGCCCTGATGTGGCGGCCCCTGCCCGGGGGCTGGGCGAAGGTCCAGCTCTATGTCAACGCGCTGGGACAGACGCTGGCGATCGCCTTCCTTGGAACCCTGCTCGCCGCGACCCTGGCCATCCCCGTCGGCTTCATCGCCGCCCGCAACGTTGTTGCCAATCGCATAGCCCACCTGCTGGCCCGCCGCAGCCTCGACACCGTGCGCAGCATCGATACGCTGATTTGGGCCCTCATCTGGATCAACGTTGTCGGTCTGGGCCCCTTCGCCGGCGCGCTGGCCATCATGTCCTCGGATTTCGGCGCCTTTGGCAAATTGATGTCCGAGGCGATCGAGACCGCCGACCGCAAACCGGTGGAGGGTATCGTCTCCACCGGCGGCGGCCGTCTCGCCGCCATCCGCTTCGGCATCCTGCCGCAGGTCTTGCCGGTCTTCGCTAGCCAAATGCTCTATTTCTTCGAATCCAACACCCGTTCGGCGACCATCATCGGTATCGTCGGCGCTGGCGGCATCGGCCTGTGGCTCTCCGAAGCGATCCGTATGCTGGAATGGCGGGACGCGGCGTTCATCATCATCCTGGTTTTGATCACGGTCGCCGTGATCGATTTGGTATCGCAGAAACTGCGGGCCGCGATCGTGGGGCGTCGGGGGTAAGGAAGGAAGGTGAGGGGACTTTGTCCCATACGCGCTAAAATAAGCCATACGCGGGTATCTGACGTGAGGCTTTCGTTTTCGTGGTGCGTTAGCGAGGTGGCGGTGAACCATCGGTCCGGCGGGGACTAAGCATCTAAATGACGATACGTCCTAATCCAGCGTGATATGCGCCTTGCGGATAACCTCGCCGTTCGTCGCGATGTCGTCGCGGATCACCTGGGCGAATGCCTCGGGGCCCAGCGGCGTCGGGTCCATGCCGATCGAGTCGAATTTGTCCGCCAGTTCTGGATCGGCGGCGATCTTGCGCACGATCACCGACAGTTTCGCGATGATGGCGGGAGGCGTCCCCGTGGGCACGAACACGCCGTACCAGGCGGACGGGTTCACCCCGNNGCCAGGGCGCGCATCTGTCCGGCGCGGATATAGGGCAGCAGCACGCTCTCCGAGAACGCCTGGATATGCCCGGCCAGCAGGTCGTTGATCGCCGGTCCGCTGCCTTTGTACGGCACATGCACGATGTCGATTCCGGTTGCGATCTTCACCATCTCCCAGGACAACTGGGTGATCGTGCCGTTCCCGGCCGAGCCGAAATTCAGCTTGCCAGGGTTGGCTTTGGCATAGGCGATGAATTCCTGCATCGTCTTCACCGGCACCGACGGGCTGCACACGAACAGCATCCGCGCGCGCGACACCATCGCGACCGGCGCCAGATCCTTGATCGGATCGTAGGGGGAATTCATCAGCTGCGGGTTCACCGTCAGCGCGGCACCCGGTGTCTCCAGGATGGTGTAGCCATCGGGCGCGGCCTTGGCGACGATGTCGGTGCCGATGCTGGCGCCCGCGCCGGGCCGGTTGTCGATGATGAAGGTCTGGCCCAGCGCAGCCTGCAGCTTCGGCGCGATGATCCGCGCCACGGCATCGCCGCCGCCACCCGGCGGGTAGGGCACAACCAGCCGCACCGTGTGGTTCGGGTAACCGTCCGCCGCATCCGCCCACGCCGCGCGCGACGCAGCCAATGCCAGCGGCGCAGCCATCAATGTCCGACGCCTGAGCATGGGTTAGGCCTCCTATTCGGGGTTTGCCAACCGCGCCTGACGGTCGCGGATGGCGGAGCGAGAGAAGATGAACACCAGCACCACGGCCAGGACCAGCATCGACAGGCTGATCGGCCGGGTCAGGAAGATACTGAAATCGCCGCGCGACAGCAGCAGGGCACGCCGCATGTTCTCCTCCAGCATGGGGCCGAGCACCAGGCCGAGGATCAGCGGGGCGGGCGAGCAATTGAGCTGCTTGAAGACGAAGCCAATCAGCGCGAAGCCGGCGGCGAGGTAAACGTCGAACGTCGCGTTCGAGACGCTGTAGACGCCGATGCAGCAGAATACGAGCACCGCCGGATATAGCACTCGATACGGGATCGCCAGCAGACGGACCCAGATACCGACCAACGGCAGGTTCAGCACCAGCAGCATGAGATTGCCGATCCACATGCTGGCGACAACGCCCCAGAACAGGTTGGCATGCTGCTCGATCAGCAGCGGGCCGGGGGTGATGCCCTGCATGATCAGTGCGCCCATCAGCAGCGCGTTGGCAGCACCTGCGGGGATACCCAACGTCAACATCGGGATGAAATGGGTGAGTGCGGCGGCATTGTTGGCGGCCTCGGGGCCGGCGACGCCCTCGATCGCGCCCTTGCCGAAGCGGGAACGGTCGGTGGCAAGCTGGCGCTCCATCACGTAGCTGGCGAAGGAGCTGATCAGCGGGCCGGTACCGGGTAGGATGCCGAAACCGGCCCCGACCGCGGTGCCACGCAGGATCGCCTTCCAGGATGCCGCCAGATCGGCGCGGGTCGGCAGCAGCCCGGTGATCTTGGCGCTCAGCGGCACGCGCTGGTGCAGCGCGCCGACATGGGTGATGACATCGGCGAAGGCGAACAGCCCGACCGCGGCGGCGACGAAGTTCACCCCGTCGGCGAGCGCGCCCTGGCCGAAAGCGAAGCGGATGGTGCCGGAGTTCACGTCGGTGCCGACGGTGCCCAGCAACACGCCGAGGGCAGCCATCGCGGTCGTGGTGGTGAGCGACTCCGACGACAGGGCCGAGGCGGTGACCAGGGCCATGACGATCAGGGATGCATAATCGGCCGGTCCGAACAGCAGCCCGGTGCTCGCCAGCACGGGCGAGAAGAAGGCGATGATCACCACCGCGACGCAGCCGGCGAAGAACGAGGACAGCGCCGCGATGCTCAGCGCCGCCCCGGCGCGGCCCTGGCGCGCCATCGGGTGGCCGTCGATGCAGATCACCACCGAGGTCGGCTCGCCCGGCATGTTCAGCATGACGGCAGTGGTGGAGCCGGAATGGTGCGCGCCATAATAGATGCCGGACAGCATGATCAAGGCGGCGACCGCCGGCAGTTTGAAGGTGAACGGCAGCAGCATGGCGATCGTGGTCACCGGCCCGAGGCCGGGGAACACGCCGACCAGCGTGCCGAGGAAGGCGCCGGCCAGGCAGTAGAGAAAATTCTCCGGCGTGACCGCGACGGAGAAGCCCATGGCGAGGTTGTCGATAATGCTCATGCCGGGTGCCCGGTTGAGGCGCGGCGCGCGCCCGGCCCCACGATCACGACGGCAACGCCTGCCACGGCATGCCGAGGCCGTGGATGAACAGGCCGACCGACATGCCGATCAGCACGATGCCGATCACCAGCACCTCCCACGGGCGCGACAGCAGGCGCTGATAGCAGCCCAACATCACGACAGCGGCGATCGCCAGCACCAGTCCCGCGTGCTCGACCAGCAGGCCGAAGGCGACGATCCCGGCCAGGATGCAGATCAGCGGGATGACGTGCCACACCACCGGCCTCGGCGCGTGCGCCGGCGCCAGCGAGGTGAGCGCGGACGACAGGCCCAGCAGCGCAATGATGGCCGAGAGGACAAACGGGAAGTAGCCGGGCCCCATATGCGTCGCGCTGCCCATCCGGTAGCGGCTGCCGTAGATCATGGCGAATGCGCCGATCGCCAGGAAGATCAGCCCGGCGGCGAAGCGTTGCGGATTCTGGATACGCACTTGCACGGTCATCCCTTCTCAGCCGATCGCACAAGCCGGCTGTTACTGATCGAACCATCCTGGACGAGGGAAGGGCGGCGGGCAAGCTCCGGCCCCGACTCTATCCCTTGGCCACGTTCCAGAACACCGGCACCGGGCCCTTTAGCAGGCCGGTCAGGTTCTTGCGCCACGCCGTCGGCATTAGGTACTGGCCGAGCGGGATGAAGGGCACGGTCTCGAACGCCTGCGCCTGGATCTCGCGGTCGAGCCTTTTGCGCTCGGTCTCGTCGGTGCTGTCCATCCATTGCGTGCGCATCGCTTCGATTTTGGGGTCCGACGGCCAGCCGAACCAGGCATTGCCGCCGTTGCCGCGGATGTTGCCGGCGAAGATCGGGTCGCGGTATTCGGCTGCCGGGTAGCCCGCCGGGAACAGCGACCAGCCGCCCTTTTCCAGCGGCTCCTTGCTGGTGCGCCGCTGCACCACCGTGCCCCAGTCCATCGCCTGCACGTCGAGATTGATGCCGACCTGCCGCAGCGACTGTCCGACGACCTGGGCCATGGCGTTGTAGAAGGTCTGGTCGGTCGGGTGCATCAGCACCACCCGTTCGCCGGCATACCCCGCCGCCTTCAGCATCCCCTTGATCTCGTCGGGGCTCCTCTGCCGCCGCACCGCGTCCATGCCGGCATCGTTTTCCGATGGCGTGCCCGGCAGGAAATAGCCCACCGGAGCGCGGAACAGCTTGCGGTCGTCGCCCATCACGGCGGTCATCACTTCCACCTGGTCGATCGCCGCCAGCATCGCCCGGCGTATTGCCGGATTGGCCGTGGCACCATGCAGACAATTGGGCCGCAGCCCGCCGAGCGTGCCGTAGTTGTCGAGCACGTCCACCACCACGCCCGCCTGCTTGCGCAGCATTCCCAGCAGGTCGGGCAGCGGCGCGTCGATCCAGTCCACCTCGCCGGCCGCCAGCGCATTGGCCGCCGTCGCGGGGTCGGGGATGATCTGCCACTCCACCCGATCCACCAGCACCCGATAGCCGCCGGCCGCGTAGCTCGCCGGCTCCGGGCGCGGGTGGTAGCGCTGGAATTTTTCGAACACGACCCGACTGCCGGAGACGAATTCCCCGGCCACGAAGCGGAACGGTCCGCTGCCCACGGCCTCGGAGACCTGCTTGAACGGATCGGTCAGCGCGAGGCGCTCCGGCATGATCACCGGGCTCGGCTGCGTCTTGGCCAGCGCGTAGGGCAGGGAGGCGAAGGGTTTGCTGAGGCGGAAGACGATCGTCCGGTCATCCGGCGCTTCCAGCGCATCGAGCCGGTCGGCGATGGTCTGCCCGATCGCGTCGCGTTTCATCCAGCGCCGCAGCGAGGCCGTGCAGTCGCGCGCCAGCACTTTTGTGCCGTCATGGAACAGCAACCCGTCGCGCAGCTTCATCGTCCAGCGCTTGCCGCCGTCCTCGACGAGATGGCCTTCGACCATCTGCGGCTTCGGATCGAGGTTTTCATCCCGTCCGTACAGCGTCTCGAACACCATATGGGCGAAATTGCGCGACACCAACGCCGTGGTCCAGACCGGATCCAGGCTGGTGAGATTGGCCTGCGGAACGTGGATCAGCGTCTTCGTCTTGCCCCCGATCGCCGGTTGCGCCAGCGCCGAACGGGACAGCGCCGATCCGGACAGGGCCGCCGCGATGGAACCAGCCAGCATATGCCGCCGCTTCATGGTCGTTCTCCTGCATTTCCTCAGGCGGCTCTGAACGGCCGCGCGGGGAGTATGCCCGCCCGGCCAGTATAATGCATGTCCATGTTTTCGCCCGCCTGGGTGGCCCTGGCGCGCGCTGTGTCGCATCGCCTTGACGATCTCCGCCGGCGGGTGAACCATCGGCCACGCGCAGGAAACGGGGAAACGCCATGACCTGGAATGCACAGCAACAGCAGCGCAAATTTCCACGGCGCGGCTTGCTGCAAGCCGGTGCCTTCGCCGTCACCAGCTTCGCGATCCGCAACCGCGCGTTCGCCGCCGGCTTCGACTGGCAGCGCTACAAAGGTCAGCGCCTGGAAATTTTTCTTTCGAAGTCTCCGCGCGCCGACCTGCTGTTGGGCCGTCACCACGAGTTCGAGGAGCTCACCGGCATCAAGGTTGCCGGCGAGCAGGTGCCGGAGCAGCAATTCCGCCAGAAATTCACCATCGAGTTCGCCTCCGGCCGCCCCAGCTTCGACGTGGTCAATGTCGCGCCGCATGTGCAGAAGCGCATGCTCGGCAAGACCAAATGGCTGCTCGATCTGCGCCCGCTGCTGGCCGATGCCGAGCAGACCTCGCCCGACTTCGACATCGCCGATTTTTTCGGCCCGGCGATGCAGTTCGCCACCCATCCCGATGGGCGGCTCGACATGATCATGCACAACGCCGACTACAATATCCTGTTCTGGAACAAAGAGCTGTTCGCGGCAAAGGGTGTTGCGTACCCGCGTTCCCTGGCGGAGATGGCCGAGGCCGCCAAGGCGCTGCACGATCCCAAGCGCGGCATCGCCGGCTATGTCGGGCGTGGCATCAAGAATGCGAATACGGCGACCTGGAGTGCGCTGCTGCTCGGCTGGGGCCGCTACGGCATCGACCCCGACCTGACCGTCCATACCACCAGCCCCGAGGCGGTGGAATCGGCGCAGCTCTACCAGACGCTGATGCGCGATTACGCGCCGCCCGGCGTGATCGGATTCAACTGGAACGAATCGCAGACCACTTTCGCCCAGGGCCGCGCCGCCATGTGGCTGGATGCCACCGGCTTCGCCCAGCCGCTGGAAGACCCCAGCAAGTCCAGGGTAGTCGGCAAGGTCGGCTATGGCGTCGTTCCGCCCGGTCCCAAGGCGCATTATAGCGGGCTGAGCGGGGATGCGCTGGCGATCCCCGCCGGAAGCACGCGCAAAGGCGCAGCCTGGCTCTACATCCAATGGGCGTGCGGCAAGGACATGATGGCGCGTCAGCTCAGTACCGGCGCCGGTGCGCCGCCGCGTCAATCCTCCTATGTCCGCACCAAGGCGGACCCCAAGAGTACTGTTCCCGCCGAATGGCTGGACGCCGTGCGCGAGTCCTCGGCGATTGCCCGGCCGCATCATCCGCAGATCGTCGCCGTTACCGAATATCGCGACATCTTCGGCATCGCCCTGTCCAACATGATCGCCGGCGCCGACGCCGCCTCCGAGCTCGCTCACGCGACCAAGGAGTTCATGCCAATCTTCGAACGATCCGAGAAGGACTCTCCCTGATGTCGATGATCCTGGGTTCCGGCGAATACCGCTATCGCGTCGAAACCGGCTGGGGCCGGCTGCCCAGCGGCTGGGCGTTGAAGGAGGTTGCCGCCGTCGCCGTCGACCGCAACGATCAGGTCTATGTCTTCAACCGCGGCGAACACCCGATGATCGTGTTCGACCGCGAGGGCAATTTCCTGCGCTCCTGGGGCGAGGACATCTTCACCCACGCCCATGGCCTGCATATGGCTCCGGATGACACCATCTTCTGCACCGACGATGGCGACCACACCGTCCGCCGCTGCACGCTGGACGGCAAGGTGCTGCTGACCATCGGCACGCCGAAGCAGCCCGCCGCGTTTATGAGCGGCCAACCGTTTTGCCGCTGCACCCACACGGCGCTGTCGCCGAAAGGCGAAATCTATGTGTCGGACGGCTACGGCAATGCCCGCGTTCATAAATACACCCCAGACGGCAAATACATGTCGTCCTGGGGCAAATGCGGCTCCGGCGAGGGCGAGTTCAACCTGCCGCACAACATCCATTGCGACGCGGACGGCTGGGTCTATGTGGCGGATCGGGAGAACCATCGCATCCAGGTGTTCGACGGCAACGGCAAGTACGAAACCCAGTGGAACAATTTGCACCGCCCCAGCGCCTTCCACATGACCGCCGGCAGATGCCCGATCTGCTTCGTCGGCGAGATCGGCCCCTATCTCGGCGCCAACCGCGGTTTTCCGAATCTTGGCCCGCGTATCAGCATTCTCGACAAGAACGGCAAACTGTTGTCGCGGCTGGGTCTGGAAGACCGCGCCTTCGGGCAGGAACCCGGCCAGTTCATGTCGCCGCACGGCATCGCGCCGGACTCGCGCGGCGATATCTATGTCGGCGAGGTGTCGTTCTCCGCCTGGCCGTCGCTCTACCCCGGCGTGCCGCGCCCTGACGTGATCCGCAGCCTGCAGAAACTGGTACGGGTCGGCGCCAACGAGTAGGCCGGGATTTGTAATCGGGATTGTTGCGGAACCGCCGCCGATGGGCGCATCGCCTGGAGGAAAAACGCAATGGCAGGTCACGGGTGATAGTGGAGGCTCGGTGATGCGCGGGATAATCGTCCCGGGCTCTCACCTGTCTGGTCGGAATGAGGAAGGAGTCTATCATCGTCGACGAAAATTCGTTCTGAAGGATGCCGCCATGAATTCCCCCGACCGTCTGCGTGCTTTGTTGGCCGAGCCTGGCTTTGTTGTCATGCCGGCTGTGTGGGATGGGCTAAGCGCCAAGGTGGCAGCAGGTGCCGGGTTTAGGACGGCATTCCTTTCAGGTTCTTGCGTCGCGGCGAGTCGATTGGGCGGGCCGGACCTCGATCTGATCTCCTTCGCGGAAATGTTCGACTCCTTCAACATGGTGCATGGCGCGGCGCCGGAGACGCTGGTGCTGGCCGATGGCGATCATGGCTACGGCAATGCCATGAACGTGCAGCGCACGGTGCGCGCCTATGGCCGCGCGGGTGCCGCCGCCATCTTGATCGAGGACAAGATAACNNATGAAAATCCGCGCGGCGGTGGAAGCAGCGAAGGAGTCTGGCATCCTGATCCTGGCGCGCACCGATTGCCGGCCAACCCAAGGCATTGATGAGGCAGTGGCCCGGATCGAGATGTATGTGCAAGAGGGCGCCGACATCCTGTTTCTGGACTCTCCCGCCGATGACGAGGAAATCCGCCGCGCCGTCGCCGCCGCTGCCAGGAGGCCTTCGTTCGCCGTGCTTTCCCCCGGGGCGGCGCGGGCGACGCCGTCGCGCAGCCAGGCGTCCGCGCTTGGCTTCAAGATCGGCACCTATCCGACCGGGTTGCTCTCGCCGGCCGTCGCGGGGATGAAGGCCGGGCTGGCGGCATTGCTTGCCGGTGAGGCGGCGGCTGCGAGCGCGCTGCCGCCGGCGGAACTGCGCACGACTTTGGGCTATCCGGATTATGATGCCCAGGCGAAGCGCTTCATCGTGCCGGGCTGAAATGGCGCGCCGCGCTATCGCGGCGGTGGAAGCGTTGGGTAAGTCCGGATGGCAAATCAGGAACCGACAGGGACCTGCGATCGGTTTGACACGCCGGACTCGGTGGGGTTACCTCATCCCCAGGTGAGCAGTTACGCGCTCCGCATCAAGCAGGGGGCGAGACATTCGCGCAACCGTATAGCCGGCGGGCTAGCATAGTGGGGCAGCCTTATGGACGTTATGCAGAAACCGGCCGGCGCGGGGAGGGGGGCGACCTCGCAAACAGCCATTCTCGAAATGAGCCGAGAATGATGGACCCCGTGAACCGCGGCCTGATCGTTCTCAACGATCAGGATGGCGAGACTGCAAGCGCGCGTGAATGCACCATCATCGTGACCGGTGTTGCCCGTGGAGGGACGTCCATGCTGGCCCAGGTGTTGGACCGGCTGGGTCTGTTCTTGGGGGATGTACGCGATCCGGTGGTGGTCGAGGACACAGAGATTCTTGGTGCTCTGCAGAGTTCTGATATGGACAGGCTCGAAGGCATCATAGCGGATCGAAATCAGCGATTTCAAAAATGGGGCTTCAAGGTACCCAACCTTCACAATTTTCTGCCTGCGGCGGACGCGCGGCGGTTCCGCAATCCACGTTACGTCGTGGTGTTTCGGGACACGCTGGCGGTTGCGCGGCGTATCGAGTTGTCGGAGTACCTGGATGCTGCCGGGGCGATCCGAGAGGCCGGCGTGGAGTCGATCCGAGAGGCTGGCGTGGAAGTGATGAAATTTACGTCGTATGTCTGTGCGCTGACCGCACCGGCATTGCTGATCAGTTACGAGAAAGCGCTGCATAACCCGGAACTTGTGATCGAGGCGATAAGCGCCTTTTGCGGCCTGACGCCGAGCGACGAACAGAAGGCGGCGGCCGTGGCGGCGATTATCCCCGACCACCCCAACTATATTTGGACCGCGCAATTGGTATTCCGGGGTGCGCTTGATAGCATCAGTGGAAATATCCTAAGAGGCTGGTGCTGTTACCATAATTCAACCAATTTCGTTGAAATAGAAGTGTTCGCGAATGGTGAAAAAATCGGAATGTTTCCCGCTAAAGAATACAGAGAGGACTTGAGGAATGAGGGAATACACCTCGGATTTCATGCGTTTAACGTCGATTTGACTGAGTTCAACATCAGTCCTTCTTCTATTATTTCGATACGTTCTGCTGGGTATGCGGTGGCTCTTCTGAATAGTGGCCAATCCGTTGAAGAGTTACGGAAGCGGTAGATCTGGTGAGCTAGGTATTGATTCTCATATGCCGATTTGGTGAGCGGGGCTCCATGAATGATATTTGCGCTGAAATTTTAAGCGAAGTCCTTTTTGCTCCGGAAGGGTTCTATGTGTCCGGCGCGGATGGCACGCGTCACTACATCCAGTCTGGTGGGACGGACGTGCGCTCATTTCTTCCCGGTTGGGCCCCGCTATTCCTCTATTCCGGGCTTTCTGGCCTGTATTTGTTGGAATTGCGCCACGAGACGGGCCACCACGCTACTTGGTTTCTTGATAAGCGGTTCGCGCGGTTGTCCGATTCGGTAAGAGATCTGCAACCGCCGTACGATGAAATACTAAGGGCTGCCGCGCGCACCTTGCGGGCTGACATCTGGACTCAACTCATGCTGGCGCCTGTGCCCGCCTTGCAGCAGGCGACGCGGGGGTTTTTCCAAATCAATGAATCGACGCGCGCGCAGGTGCTGGCGGCAGGGGAAGAGCCGGGTGCATCGGACGCAGTGGTTGTTAACATCTCTACCCATGCGGAACCGACGCTGCGCTGCGAATGGGCGGGCGGCGAGGCGGTGCTGCAGCAGGCCTTTCTGAAAGCTATCGTTCAAGCGCCGATTAAGGACAGGTTCATCGATGCCTGTATCACGGGAACATTGACCTGGCCTTCACCGATTGATGGTGCACCGATGCGGCTGCTCGGTGGGCTGTTCCTTGATGATTTTCGCTTTGCCTACCGGATGCTCGACGAACGCGCAGGGCTCGTCGTGGTGGTCGTGGCTACTGAGCATCACAATAGGACGATCGCGGTGTTCTTGCCGCAGGTTGGTATCATTGTGGTGGCTGTGCATCGCGACGCGGACCTTCTCGAAGCGCATTTCGGTCGGCTTGTGCCCGCGTTAGAACACCATCTCTGGGACCATGCCTTGGTGCTAGAGCGCTATTTTGGGTCGGAAAACTTCACTTTTGCGTCGGTGTTACGAGGGCAGCCGCACACGCATCTCGGGCATCAACTCTGGAACGAACTGAGCCCGATTGAGGACGTGGTGCGAGCCGTACCGCCTGATCGCCGGCCGCTTTTCCTGGTGCCGAACGCGGCCGAAGGCACTGAGATCTATGGTCCGCTCGACGTCCTGTTTCCCGAACTTGCCGGACGTGTGTTGCGGTTCAATGGCGGTGTTTGGACTATCGTCCCGGAAGCCTACGCGCGACATCTTTGTGTCACGCGGATAACCGACGAACGCGTCCCAGCCAGTTTGCGTTCGCGCATTCTGGCTCTTGCGAATGCCAGCTCGGCGGGGCGTGAAGCGCGTGCCGCGGCGGAAGCGATTTCGGCCAGCGGGCTGCCAATCGTTCTAATCGGGTTGCGAGTGGAGAACCGAACGCTGGTCGATCTTCCGCGCTTTCTGATTGCCCTAATCGAACGGATGGTTGCGCGGATCGGGCCGGCGGTGTTCGTCATTGATGGACATAACAGGCGGTTCGAAGCCAAACCTGATGCCATGCTCGGAAGTCATTGGGAGCACGCTGCGGCGAGCCGACCGCTAGATGTGGAGCGGCAGACCGTCAGTCAGCTAGAGGCGCATTTCGCGGGCACCAGGGCGCGCATCGTTTCCACGGTCGGTGCATCGATCTACAGCAGCTTAGTTTGGTCCAGCCACAGCAAGATATTTTTTGCGATCTGGGGCGCTGGCCTGGCGAAATATCGATGGGTGGCGAATATACCGGGCTTCGTGGTGTCAAGCGCCTGGAATTTACTGCACCGGTACGATTTGCACATTTATGACGACCCCCAATACATGGAGGACCCAACCCAGCTTCTCTTCGCGAACCCGACATGCGTGTCGGACCAGGTGGACCAGCGACCGCTGGTAGTTCCCGGAGGAACTCTGCACCCGTCCTACGCGAATTTTGATGTTTCGATCGAGGCACTCTGGCCACAGATAGAGGCATTCCTGGAGTCACTGAAGGAGTAAGGAGGCGCCATGTCCCTATCTTTCTTGGCTGTGGGCACCAACGGTGCGGCTGCCACGCAGGTCAGTCCCCACATTGCCCTGGTGTGCGGGCTTATGGTCCAATTCCCTCATGATGCACGACCACGTATCAGGAAGCGCCATTCCGGCATTTGAGCCCGCCACCGGCACCGGGGCCAATGCGGCGCGTTTTCGTTATACGGGGCGACCGATTGAACCGGCGTATTGCCCGGTGCGGGCCGCTTCCGCGTCCCAGGCCTCCTTCCAGTTCCACGGCGGCCAAACAAAGAAAAAAATTGGCCACTGTGCAGGTGTCGGGATAGATAACGGGGGCTATCTGAAATTGTTTCCGGTCAATAGGCGAAGACAAGGAGGGGATTCGCCACCGGCGCCGAACAACTAGGGGGATTTTGTGGCACAAATACTTTCGTCTGTCCGATTTTTTGATGGAATATACCAAGGCTTTCGGCCAAACGAAGGCTGGCAGGCGATCTGCGATGGTGGCGCGCCGTCGCGTCGCCTGTTGCATGGTTGGCAGCCGATCGGGCTGTATTACGGCTTCAGCCCGATAGTTCTGCTGGAACTCCGGCACGACAGCGGGAGGGAGGCCACTTGGATTCTTGATCGATCGCTGAACCGCATTGGCGGTGGTTTTGACGAAGTTCCAGCGGAAGCGCGTGCCACAATTGAGACCCTTGCCGTGCCAGCCCTGCAGCATCTGTGCCGGACACTGCTGACGGGCACTCCGGGGACGGATCCAATTGATCCGCTTGGTTTGCACGCCCTTAATCTGACGACGATCTTGGGACTGATCGTATTGGCGGGCGAGCGCGTTGTCCCCCCCCCGTTGCCATCGACCTACGCAGCATTCCGCTGGACCAAGAGGAGATTGTCCTGCATGGGTCGCGTCTGTCGGTGGCTGCGCTACGTGCCTGCGTTGCGCCAGTGATGCAGGAGCAACATATGGCCGTGCTGGCAGGAGCCGCCTATGGAGCTATCTGCCCGTTCACCGATACGCCGCTGGAGACCCGAACGACCCTCCTCGATGACCGTCTCAGTGCCTGTCGTTTCGAAAGTCCCGGGTCTGCCGACGTGCCGGGCCCGATCTTCTATTTGTGCAACACGGCTGGGATCGCCGCGCGAGAGCTGTTCATTCCAGTGCTGAACTGCACCGTTGCCATGCATGTGTCTCAGCTTGGCAGCCAGTTGTTTCCGCGCCTGCTTTCCGCGGCCGTGAAGCATGCCGATCTGCTGCCGGGGTATCTCGCCAAACCCAAGAGCCCGGTCAGCATCTTGACCGCCTATCCCGGACTACATATCGGCCATGTGTTATGGAACGAGTTGAGCGGCCTCGATAGGATTCGGCGTGAGCTTTCGCCAGCCGACCTGCCGCAAATCATAGTGCCGAATCCGGAGTTTGGCACCGAGGTCTATGGTCCGATTGAGTGCATATTTCCCGAATTCATCGGCAAGGTGCGCCGTCTGCCGGCAAACACGATCAGCGGTGTCGTCTATCGCGACGGGTTAACGGCCATGCACGTCTATGACAGCCGCGTCTCCCGCCATCTTGCGGCGCGTGTGGGTCGCGTGGCGCAGGATGATCCGGTGTGCCAGCGCGACCATGATCATTTGGCTAGCTTCCAGGCCGAGCGTAGAGCCGTAATTCTGATTGGCTTGCGTGTTCAGAACCGCACGATGCCTGACCAGGTCCGTTTGTGGTACGACGTGATCGAACACCTCTGTCATCGGCTGGGGCCGATCGCGGTGGTGGTCGATGGCATCAACGCACGCCTAGACGCCGACCCGTCGACCGATTATGGCGTCATGAGCCCGCAGACCGGACGGCCGCCGGTGCTGGACGAGCTTGAGATCGTTATTGCGCTGCGTCGGCATTTCCGCGGTGACATGGTGCGGATCATCAATACCGTTGCAGCGCCGATGGCTCGCAGTTTGTTCTGGGCCCAGCATGCACTGTTTTTCGTGGCCTTCTGGGGCGCGGGGCTCGCCAAGTATCGATGGGTGGCAAACCGACCCGGCCTGGTGCTAACCAACCGAGCCAATCTCGAAATCCCTGAAGGCGACCTCCGTATCTACCATTCCCAAGAAACAATGGAGGCACCAACACCGCTTGATTTTATTGGCCCTGAGTACGTGACGGACCTTCCGATCCAGGTCGGCTCCGATTACCGAGCAGGGTTCTTTAACAACTTCGTGGTCGAGCACAGGGGGGTGACCGCGGCGCTAGATCGGCTCATCGATCGTGTAGTACAAAACTAACTTGGGTCCTTCTTTTTCCCACGCGGATGACGCCATTTTCGTTCCATATTTGCCTGGGATTTTGCCCTACTCGAAAAGACATCCCACTTACCCTAGCTCCAAATAAATGAGAGTTAGCTCTCATGACTCCCCGTATTTTAACTTGGGACCTTTTATTGCTGTATCGTAAGTCATTGATCGGGCTGCGGAAGGTGGGTAACGATTGCGACCGGCCGGCTGCTACGGACGCCAGCTTACTTTGCACGGCCATGTTGCTCTTTACCTCCCGTTTGCCGTAAGAAGATCTTATGTCTATATCTTTTGCGATCATCGGCGGCGGCTGGTACGGTTGCCACATAGCATGCTCCCTCCGCGCCCTGGGGTTTGGTGTCACCGTGTTCGAACACCAACCACGGTTGCTGCATCTCGCCTCCGGCAACAACCAGTTCCGCCTTCATCTCGGCTTCCATTACGCACGCCATTATGGCACCCGAATGCAGTCCCGAGAGGGTTTCTCCCGCTTCGTCGAACGCTACCCGGAACTCAGCCGGCCGGTCCCCGACAACATCTATGCCGTTCCCTGCGGCGACTCGCTGATCGACTTCCTGACCTACAAGCTCATCATGACCTCGTCCGGCATCGAATTTACCGAACTCTACGACCATCCCCCCATGCTGACAAACCTGGAGGGCTGCCTAAAGGTGCCGGAACGCGTACTGCTGATCGACCGGGCGCGCCGCTATTTCCTCGACCGCTTGAGCGAGAACCTGGTGCTAGGCCACCGTGTGGCGGCGATCGAGGAAACCGAGGCGGCTGTCCACGTCGACGGCCAGCGCTTCGATTTCGTCATCGACGCCACATGGGGCCATTTCAGCAAGCCGCCGATCGAACTGTTCTATGAGCCCACGCTGCTGCTCTACTACGAGGCGAACTGCGACTTCCCCGCCATCACCATGGTGGATGGACCGCTTTGCTCGATCTACCCGACCGAGGATCCCGGCCTTTATACGCTCTCCAGCGTGCCGCACACGCCGCTTGGCCGTTTCAGCACCAGCGAGGCGGCGCGTCAGGCGCTGGATGCGGTGGACCCCGCGCTGGTCGCCAGCAAGGTGGAACTGATGGAGCAGCAGATCGCCCGCTACGTGCCAGGCTACAAGGATGTATTCCGGTTCATCGGGCCGCAGTTTTCCATCAAAACCAAGCCGTCTGGCAGCTTCGATGACCGTAGTTGCTACGTATTCAAGACCGGCCGGGTGTTCTCCGTCATGTCAGGCAAAATCGACACGATCTTCTATGCCATGGAGCGAATCCTGTCGTTGATCGAGGCAATGCCGGATGCGTCGGTCCCGGCGGAGGCCGGCGGCCTGCGAGAGGAAGTGTTGCGTTCGGCGGCCTCCTGGACGCCGACCTGACGCCATGCCGGCAAACGCGCTTGTCGGTCATACCGGGTTTGTCGGCGGCACGCTGCTCCGCCAGCGTGACTTTGATGCCACGTTCAACTCGCGCAACATTGAGGCGATCAGCGGTGGCCGATTCGGTCAAATCGTCTGCGCCGGCGTCTCTGCGGTCAAATGGCGGGCCAACAAGGATCCCGAGGCAGACTGGCGAAGCATCAAGCGCCTGATGGATTGCCTCACGCATGTGTCCGCCGAGCACTTCGTCCTGATCTCGACGATCGACGTCTATCGCGACCCGGTCGGCCTGACTGAGCGCGACGTCCCGCCCATCGACGGTCTGCATCCGTATGGTCGGCATCGTCTGGCGCTGGAGGCGTTCGTCGCCGAGCGGTTCCCTTCGTATACGATCGTACGGCTGCCGGCGCTGTTCGGCGCGGGGCTGAAAAAGAACGCGCTGTTCGACCTGATGACCAGGAACATGACCGACCGAATCGTTCCGAACGCTGCCTTTCAGTGGTATCCGCTGCGGCGCCTAGGTTCCGATCTCTCGACGATTGTCGACGCCGGTCTCCGCCTGATCAATGTCACGGCCGCACCGATCACGATGGAGGCGATACGGGCACGGTTCTTCCCCCAGGTTGTGATCGCCGAACCAGTGGCCTCCCCGCAGCTCTATGACCTGCGTACCGTCAACGACGCACTGTTGGGCGGCCGCGACGGCTATCACCTCGATGCGGCGTCGGTGTTTCGGGAAATGGCGGCGTTCCTCGCCGGAACGATGGCCTAGGCATGCGCCTGGCAATCTCCAATCTGGCCTGGCCATCGGCGCAGGACGAGGTGGTGTTCGACCGGCTGGCACGCCTCGGCGTCAGTGGGGTGGAGGTGGCACCGACGCGCCTGGCCGCCTGGGATGCGCTGTCGACCTCGCTGCTCACCGGCTATCGCGCGCGGGTGGAGGCGGCCGGGCTTGTGGTGAGTTCGCTTCAGGCCGTGCTGTTCGGCCGGCCGGAACTGCAATTGCTCGGCGAGGGTGCTGCGTTCGACGGGATGCTGGAGCATATGCGCCATGTGGCCGACATTGGAGCAACGCTCGGGGCAGGAGTCCTGGTATTCGGGGCTCCGCGTAATCGGCTGCGCGCCGATATGGAGCTGGGACGCGCCTGGGCGCGTGCCTGCGAGCGACTATGGTTGCTGGGAGAAATCACTTTCGCTGCTGGGGTGATCATTGGCATTGAGCCGGTACCCGCAGTCTATGGCGGCGATTTCCTTGCATCTTGGTCCGATGTACTGCGCATGGTACAGGATGTCGACCATCCGGGAGTGCATGTTCATCTGGATACCGGATGCGTGGCGCTCGGTGGCGGCTTGATCGAGGCCGCAGTCATTGAGTCCGGAAAACTGCTTGCGCATTTCCATGCAGCGCAGCCACAGTTGGGCGACTTTCAGGATCCGTTGCTTAACCATAGGACAGCGGCTGCCGCGCTACACGCGACTGGTTACGATCGTTGGATTGCAATCGAGATGCGGGAACAACCGGAGGATCCGGTGGGAGCAGCGGAGCAGGCTATTCAGGTGGTACGTGGAATCTATGGGCTGTAAGGCGCTTGTTCGTCAGCATCACCAAGCAGGCGACCCGCGCCATCAACCGGACCCTCCCGCTGCCGCCGCGCCTCTCCCAGTCTACCTCGTGGTCAGCTCCGCCCGTTTTGGGGGCGGCACCAGTTCCGAGTATGTCTTCGCCACCAGCGCGAAATAGCGGCTGTACGCCGGGTCTGCATTCAGCAGATCTCCCCATCGCTCCCGCATCGTCTCGATCTCGTGGAAGACGCGCCCCTCGTGTTCCGGGCGCGTGTCCAGGCCGCGGCTCAGGCTTTCGTGGTGCTCGCCGGCGAAGGCCGGGGTCATGATCACGCGATAGCCGGCTTGCCGCACGCGCAGGCACAGGTCCACGTCGTTGAACGCCACCGGCAGATATTCTTCGTCGAAGCCGCCCACGGCGTCGAACGCCTTGGCCCGCACCAGCATGCCCGCCGCCGTTACCGCAGTCAGTTCCTGCGCGACCAGCGCCCGCCCGCAATACCCGCCGTCGTCGCCCGGAATACCCAAAAAGCTGTGTCCGGCGATCCCGCCAACGCCCGTCACCACACCCACATGCTGCACGGTGCCGTTGGGGTAAAGGAATTTCCCGCCGACGATCCCCACTTGGTCATCCACCAGCGCCTCGTTCACCGCGGCGCGCAGCCAGTCCGGGTCGGTCACGAACAGGTCATTGTTTAGGAATACGTAGTATTCGGCGGGCGCCGTCTTCACCGCCAGGTTGTTGAGGCGGGAGAAATTGAACGGCTCCTCCACCCGCAGCACCTGGGTACGCTTGCGCTTGGCGGCACGCTTCGCGAAGTCCTTAGCGTCCGCGTCGGTGGACCAGTTGTCCACCAGCACCAGCTGCCAGTTGCGGTAGGCGGTGTTGCGGTCCAGCGCCTCCAGGCAGCGTTCGGTGATCGCGATCTGGTCCTTGTAGGGGATGATCACCGTGACCGACGGCTCGGCCGTCGTCTGCCACGCCTGGCTGTACAGCGTCATGCCGCGGATCGGCGTTACCGCTGCAGGGCGGCCGATGCGCGCCAAGTGGTCGGAGATGGCCTTGGCGCCGGCCGCGGCGGCGTAGGTCTTGTTGCTCCCGCTGCTCGCCGTGGACTGCGGCGTCTTGCGCCAGTGATACAGGATTTCCGGCACATGCAGGATCTCCTCTACTTGTAGGACCTCGGCCGCGCGCAGCAACAGGTCGTGGTCCTGGGCCCCGTCATAGGCCTTGCGCAGCGGCCCAACCTGCGTCAGCAGGTCCCGCCGCAGCATCGTCAGGTGGCAAACGTAGTTGATGCCCATCAAGTAGCGGTGATTCCAATCGGGCTTCAGCGCCGGCTCCACATGCCGGCCCGATTCCTCGACCTTGTCCTCATCGGAATAGGCCAGACGCGTCTCGGGCCGCAGCGCCGCCACCATCGCCTCCAGCGCCACGTCCAGCAGCAGGTCGTCGTGGTCGAACAGGGCGACCCATGTGCCCTTGGCGGCCTTGATCGCGGTGTTGGTCGCCTCGCTGATCCCGCCGTTGCGGTGGCGCGTGGCGATCCGCACGCGCGGGTCCTCGGCCGCGAACGCCTCGATGCTGGCCGTCAGCGCCGGGTCGCCGCTGCAATCGTCCACCAGGATCAGCTCCCAGTTGGCATAGGTCTGGGCCAGCACGGAGCGCACCGCCGCTTCGAAATGCGCGCGCGCCGGGCGATAGATGGGGCAAACCACGCTGACCATCGGCTGTTCCCGGCCCGGCATCCGCCCAGCTGCGACCCGACGGCGCAGGTCGGCGACGTAGAGCGGGAACCACTCATCGTATTGTTCCAGCTCATAGGTCTGCGCCGGCAGCAGGTAGCGGACACGGCGGCGGAGCTGCGCCGCCTCCCGCTCCAGCCGGTCCGCCGCCTGCACGATCTCCAGCAACTGGTCCTCATCGGCGTTGGACGCGAAGCGGACGGTGGCCGGGCTGCCCTCCAGTTCGATGTTCTCGGGCATCAGGAACAGGCGGAAGACGGTGGCGCCGGGCACGCGCGTGGCGGTGGGCGGCACGAAGCGGAAGCCGCAGCCCGCCGGCGCGTCGTACGCCTGCGCCACATCAAGGCGGGCCCTGTCCCCGTGCGTGTAACCCACCGTGACGCCGTTCCACTCGATACGAAGGGTGGCACCCCCCTGCAGCGCCGGCGCGGTGCGCTCTGTGCGCAGCACCCAGCCCTCGATCCCGCCGTTGCGCAGTCCGTCCACGCAGGACAAGACGCGGGGGATATAATCCAGTTTGAAGCTCAGCGAGTGATGGATCTGGTCGTCCCACATAAATCCGACGATCCGCCGGGACGAATCGCGGATCGTCAGGTCGTGCGGCTGCCCGTCCATCAGCCAGTCCGGCAGCAGGAAGGACAGCCCTACCTGGGCCGGACCGATCTGCGCCTCCTCCACGTCCGGGCGGATGCCGTCGCACAGGACCTGCCCAATCTCATTCCCGTCCACGACGATATCCAGCAGCACGGGAACCGCCGGGTTCTGCCGGTCCATTGCCCAGCCATGCAGCCCCTCTGGCGCCAGCATGTCGATGTAGCAGTGGACGCTAGCAGCCTGTCGGCCTTGA
>PKWQ01000347.1 GCA_003133265.1 Acetobacteraceae bacterium | reverse complement strand
TGTATTGACCAGCGCCACCGCCCTGGCCCTTGGCGTCGCCTGCAGCATGAGCTTCGCCCAGTCGGGATATCCGGCCAAACCGATCACGATCATCGTGCCTTACGCACCAGGGGGCCAAGGCGATGTGTTCGCGCGGCTGATTGGCGAACGTTTGAGCACCCGGCTGAAGCAACCAGTGCTCGTGGACAACCGCCCGGGAGCCACCGGCGCGCTTGGCAGTCGTCTGGCCGCCAAGGCCAAGGGCGATGGCTACACCCTGCTGCTCGGTCAGACGGGTGAGATTGCTGTCAACAAATCCGTCGTCAAAACCCTAGGCTATGACCCGGTCAAGGATTTCAAGCCCATCGTGCTGGTCGGCAATGCGCCACTCGTCTTGGCGGCACCTGCGAGCGCGCCATTCAACAGTTTTCAGGAACTCATCCAGGCGGCCCGCGCGAAGCCGGGTTCGATCAACTATGCATCCTCGGGCACGGCGACACCTGGGCACCTGGCCGCCGCGGCGCTCGCACTCGGCACAAAGACCAACATGGTGCACGTACCCTACAAGGGTGCCGGTCAGGCCATGACCGACCTGCTCGGGGGCCACGTCCAGTTCTTCTTTTCGAGTGCGTCCGCCGTCATGAGCCACATCAAGAGCGGAAAACTCAAGGCATTGGCGGTCTCGACGCCGCAGCGACTACCAACCCTGCCTCAGGTTCCGACGGTGGCAGAGAGCGTGGTCCCAGGCTTCAGCTACAGTCTCTGGGGAGGACTGTTTGCGCCGGCCGAAACGCCAGAGGCTGTGACCGCACTTCTGAATCGCGAGGTGAACACCATTCTGGCCGAGCCCACGCTGCGTGCCCGCCTCGAAGCGGATGGTAGCGCGGTACGGCAAAACACACCTGCACAGTTCGCTGATTTCGTTGGTAAAGAAATCGACAAGTACGAAGGCTTGGTCAAGGCCACCGGCATTCACGCCGAGTAAGCCATCTCTTGGTCCACACGAGGATTTTTATGAAAATTATTGTTCTGCCAGGTGATGGCATTGGCCCGGAAACCATGGCCACCACCGTCGAAGTGTTGGAAGCCGTATCCCGACGCTTTGACCTGGGTCTTGAGTTGATCCACGATATTGCCGGCCACGAGAGTCTCAAGCGTCATGGTTCGACCGTCACGCCTGCGCTGCTTGAGAAGGTGCGTGCAGCCGATGGCTTGATGCTGGGGCCCATGGCGACTTACGACTTCAAGGATGAAGCCAGGGGCGAAATCAATCCCTCCAAGTTCTTTCGCAAGAGCCTGGATCTGTATGCCAACATCCGTCCGGCACGGACCTACCCCGGCATGCCCGCCCGTCTCGGCGAGTTCGACCTGGTGGTGGTGCGTGAAAACACCGAAGGCTTCTATGCCGACCGCAACATCGAGTCAGGCAGCAGCGAGATGCTGATCACCCCGGACGTCGTCATTTCGCTGCGCCGTATCACGCGACTGTGCTGCGAGCGAATCGCGCGCTCAGCCTTCGAACTGGCCATGACACGCGACAAGCACGTCAGCATCGTGCACAAGGCCAATGTCCTGAAAATTGCCGATGGCATGTTCATCGACATCTGTCACGAGGTTGGCCAGGAGTTCCGGGAGGTCCGCGTGGACGACTTCATTGTCGACGCGATGATGGCGCATGTGGTGCGTGCACCGCAACGTTTTGACGTGATTGTGACGACCAACATGTTTGGTGACATCCTGTCGGACCTGACCGCCGAATTGTCGGGCAGTCTGGGGCTCGGTGGCTCGCTCAATGCGGGCTCTGAGCACGCCATGGGGCAGGCCGCCCACGGTTCAGCACCCGATATCGCCGGCCAGAACATCGCGAATCCGTTCTCGCTGATCTTGTCGGCCGGGATGCTGCTGGGCTGGTACGGTCAGCGCAAGGGTTTGCAATCCTTTCTGGACGCCAATGCCGCTATTGAGAAAACGGCGGCGGCGGCCGTCGCAGCACATGAGGCGACACGCGATGTCGGCGGCACGCTCGGGACGCGCGAAACAGGCGCGGCTTTCGTAGCCCGTCTATTGAGCGCCTGATGACGGCGCGCGCGCCCTCGCCGCCCAGGTCGTGCGACTGCCACGTGCATGTGGTGGGTCCCGTGGCCGAGTATCCGATGGTGGCGGATCGCCATTACACACCTGGACCTGCCTCGGTTAAGCTCGGTTTCGGAGCTATCTTGCAGGAAGACGCGTATAGACTGTGCAATCCGAAATCAGCTTTTTTTTGAACCACGTCGGTTTGACCTTCGTCAACAACTCCCACTCTTCGCTTGATCGACATCAACACCACCGGATCGCGGACGCTCCATACTACGTCATCTCAGCACTTGACCCAGGAGCCGCATCATGTACAAACGAATTCTCGTTCCCGTGGATGGCAGCCAGACATCCAACAAGGCCGTCACCACAGCCCTGCAGATGGCGAACGACTTCAGCAGCCGGGTGCGGCTGGTTCATGTGGTGGACGAACTGGCCGGCCTCGGCGGCTATGACCTATACGGCGGCTACGCGGGCGACCTCATCGAGATCATGCGGGAAAACGGCAACAAGGTTCTCAACGACGCCAAGGCGATCGCCCAGGCTGCCGGAATTGAGGCCGACACCGTCCTGTTCGACAACTTCGGCGAGCGGCTGGGCGAGACAGTGGCCGATGCAGCCAAGCGCTGGAGCGCAGACCTGATCGTCATCGGTACCCACGGCCGGCGCGGCATCGGGCGCATGCTGCTGGGCAGCGGTGCCGAACAAGTCATCCGCTTGGCGCCGGTACCGGTGCTGGTAGTGCGCTCGCAGGAAAGCGAAAGCGGCACCAAGTCCGGCGCCTGAGACGCCCGCGCCTGCGTTCGTTGTGCCCACGCCGTCTACTGAAATGATCTCTAATAGGCCATCCTCACCCTCCCCTTGAAGCGAAGGGATCTCCAAAATTTTTTGCCTGGCTGATTAGCTGGTCACTTTCCGCAGCAATGCGCGACCAGCAAAACGCACGCGCTGCGATAGCGGAAAGCGTTTAAAGGTCGATTTCGCGGTGCCGCTGGTAAATGCAGTCCGCTTTGAATAATCAATGCCGACGTCGACGATCACCGGACACCCTTCTTTCGCCAGCTTCCGGGCTTGCGCGATCGCTGTGGCGATATGCTCTTCATTCGGCATATTGATATAGGCGGCGCCGGTCGCCATCGCAATGCCTTCGATATTCGGACCGGCCAGTACCGTGCACGTCTTGCGGTTGTAAGGGATTTCCTGCGCCTGCGCAATCTGCGACAACTCTCCGTCATGAAAGACAAAGTAGATGACGCCCAGGCCGCGCGCGGCGGCCGTGACGATCTCCATGCAGGTCATCATGAAGCAGCCGTCGCCGACGATCGCAAAAACCTCCTTGTCGGGCTGCACCAGCTTTGCGCCGATCGTTGCCGGTACCGCATAGCCCATCGCGTTGAAATCGGTCGGCGTCAACAGCCGGCCGCCACGATGAATCGGAAACAGCTCGGCGGTCAGATACGTATGGTTGCCGTCGTCCAGCACCGTTATCGCGTCGTCCGGCATCTGGCGGCGCAGTTCGTCGAAGAAGCGCGCCGGATTGACGCGGCCCTTGCTGTCATGGGCATACCATTCTTCGCGATAAGCACGTTTGTCACGGGCGATCTGCTCCTGCAGTGCGGTATCAGCCGGGCGCCCACCGCGGGCACGCAGTTCCGCCAGCAGCGCGGAAAGGACAGCCTTCGCATCGCCGACAATGTTGACCTGTCCCGGGTAATTGACATTGAACACGTCCGGATTGATATCCACGTGAACCAGCGCCGGCGGCACGACCGCGCTGAAACTGCCGGTCGGGATCTCGCCGAAATGCGTGCTGACGGCCAGCATGGCGTCGCACTTTTGAAAGGCATTGCGCGCCGCCGGTACCGCCGATGGACTGAAGCCGAAGCCGGCATGCAGCGGATGATCGGCAGGGAATGTGGCCAACCCTTGCAGTGTGGTGCTGACCGGCGCTTGCAACAGCTCGGCGATGGCCGCGATCTGGTCGGTCGCCATGCGTGCACCCCAGCCGACGAACAGCCCGGTTTTTCTTGCGCCCAGCAGCACATCGGCAGCGCGCCGAATGAGAGCGGGGTCGGGCGCGGCTGGAGCGGCAAGGGGCGTCCAGCGCGGCAGTTCGCCGATCTCGCCCGGGAACAGCTGCAGGTTGACCGGAATCTCGATCAGAACCGGGCCCGGTTCGCCGCTGGTGGCAATCCGGTACGCCTCGAAGATGGTGGGCACGACATCCTCATGCCGCATGATGCGAAACGCCGCCTTCGTCATCGGCTTGGCCAGGGCGAGCTGATCGATCTCGTGCAACTGATAATGCTTTCCGGTATCGGTGCGAATGCCGCCGGAAAAAACCAGCATCGGGATACCGTCCAGAAATGCCTCGCCGATGCCGCTGGATGCATGAGTAAAGCCGGCAGCCGGCACAATCGCCAGCGCGCCGATGGTATCGCTTGCGGCGCGGCTCACGCCGTCGGCCATGAAAGCGCCGCAGCCTTCGTGCGTCACCAGCACCGGCGTCACCGATTCGGAATTATTGAGTTCGTCGTACAGCTCGGTGTTGTGAACGCCAGGTATGCCGAAGGTGTACTTGATGCCGAGTTGCTCCATCGCGTAGACAGCCAGCCATGCCGCGGTTTTTTTCATGTTTGTCTCCCGGGTTAATGTTGGTGTAGGTTTAATGGCTAATCGATTGTGCCGCGCGCCGCGCACTGTAGATGCAGCCGCCAAGGAAGGTACCCTCCAGGCCACGCAAGCCATTCATACCGCCGCCGCCGAATCCGGCCGCCTCGCCTGCTGCGTACAGGCCCGCAATGGGTATCCCCGCCTTGCTCAGGACGCGGCTGTCCAGATCGGTCTGGATGCCTCCCAGACTCTTGCGGCTGATGATGAATTCACGGATGGCGATCAACGGCATGGCGCCGGGGTCAAGGATCTTCTGAAACTTGCAGGTGCGTATGCGGTCGCCGCGCCATTTGCGCAGGTGGGCAATGCGCCGCAATTGCTCGTCGTTGTGCAAAGTCGGGCCGCGCTCGATTTCCGCGTCATAGCGTTCGACGACGGCGCGCACAGTATCAAGGTCCACTGCATTGTCACCCTGTAGGGCATTCATCTTCTGCACCAGCTCCGGCAAGGAAGACGCCACCACGAAATCGACGCAGTTTTCCGTCATTTGCTCGACCAGCCAGCGATTGCCGAGCAACGCGTCGCGCAGGAAGCCGGTAATCTTCTTGTCGCGAATGGACGGATTGAATTCCGCGCCCGAGACCGCGAGTTCTTTCAGCGCGATCTTCTGATTGAGGAGCTGCCAGGAGTACTGTTTTTCCTGTTTGCAGATTTGCGTCACCAGATCGCGCGTATCGAAACCGCTGACCAGCGGATGCGGACCGATGCGCTCGCCGCGCCAGTTCAGCCACAATGCCGAATGCGGCGGCACCAGTGACAGTCCGTGACCGGGCTTGCGTGGTCGCCAGTGATGGACGCCGGCGGCATAGTTCCACATGCGGTCGAGATAGGTGACATTCCCGCCGGCGAACTGCACCGCGTCATGCATCATGCCGTCGGCAAATTTGTGCGACCCGTTGAGAATCGTCTCGGGCGCCGACCTCCAGTCGGCATGCCAGTGCTCTCGCACGCGCTCCATGCTGCCATTGATGCCGCCGGTTGCGACCAGCACCGCATCTGCTCGCGCGACAAAATCTTCCGGTGTATCTTCGGTGATGCCGCGGCAACCGTTGATGCACCCCGCCGCGTCCGTCAAAGACTCCACGCGGTGCCCGAACTTGAGCGTGAGCGCCTGGCGGCGTGGATGTGCCTGCAGCGTGCTAATCAACTGCGTCGCCAGCCCATGGCCGGTGCCCCAGGTGACATGCCAGCGCGGCACCGAATTGCCGCCGCCGAACTGGCCTCGCTCGACCCACAACGGAAGCGGCAGGAAGCGCATGCCGCGCGCCTTGAGCCAGTGGTAGATTTCTCCATAGCTCTCGTTGACATAAGCCTCGGCCCAGCGGCGCGGCCAATATTCGGCGGCCTCGTCCCGGCCGAACTCGCCAAAGGAAAGCCAGTCCTGCAACGCCAGCTCCGGCGTATCGTGAATGCCGGAACGGCGCTGCTCAGGCGTGCCGACCATCAGAATGCCGCCGAAGCTTTCCTTCGCCAGTCCGCCGAAATTATCTTCAGTATCGCGCTCCAGCAATGTCACGCTCTTTCCGGCCGACAGCAGCTCCAGCGCGGCGACGATGCCGGCCAAGCCGCCGCCGACTATGACGACATCACTTTGATATTGCTGCATCCTGCTCTCCCCGGATCGGACATGTCATCCGTGTTGTTGTGTGCCGCATCCTGCATGCCTTTCGCCTTCCATGCGCCGGCCAGGATGTCCTTATTATCTGGCGCAGATTCTCGATGTTCTCCCGCATGGTCGATTCGCCATACGCACCGCCATCGAGATAGTCGAAGAACTGGCGCGGCAGGCACCGTCAAGCCAGTTCACGATAGTCGGAGACCGAGGCCGGTTGCAGAAAGAACGAGTGGTCGCTGGACATTGCTGGTCTCTCCGGTTTGAATTATTTTGCGCTTGCCAGGCGGGTAATCCATGGCGAAGCCATTCAATAGTCATCATAGGCCTTTTGCTTCTGCTATTGAATCCGGCGCTCCGTCCTGCCGCTTGATGTCGATTTGCCGTAGTATCTTGCCTAATCCGTTTCACTGTCTAATGAGTTTTTTGTAGTAACCGATATCCTGGCGTTATCACATGAACCTTACCGTCGGCAGAACTGATGAAACATACGATCATGGCGTGCGCCATACAGCAATTTCAGATTCGCCCGGCTGGAAAGGGCAAACAATAGCGTCGTCCCGTTTCTTCATTGAACACAGAGTAAAAAAATGAGCATGAACCTACCTGGCCAACCGTTTACTTCAGTTCCTCCTTTGACCGAATCCGATCTCCTTCACATCAAGGCGGTATTCGATAACCAGCAGGAAACAGCTATGCGCTGGCGCGAATCCACCGCCAGCGAGCGCCTCGCGCGCATCAGGAAATTGCGCGACGCCATGATGGCACAACGCGAAGCCTTCTATGAGGCGTTCGAACAGGATTACCGCAAGTCCCCGTCCGAAGTGGAGGCTTCCGAATTGTTGCCGGTCATGGACGAAATGCGGCATGCGATCGGACGGCTGAAGCGCTGGATGAAACCGCGCAAGGTGTGGCCGACCAGCACCATGCTCGGCACCTCAGGCGCGGTGCAGTACCAGCCGCGCGGCCGCGTGCTGATCATCGCGCCCTGGAATTATCCATTGAGCCTGTGCTTCGGCCCCCTTGTCTCCGCGCTGGCGGCCGGCAACACGGCCATCATTAAGCCGTCCGAGATGACGCCAGCCGTCTCGGCGCTGATGGGCCGCATCGTCGGCGATGTTTTCCCCGCATCCGAAGTTGCCTTGTTCGAGGGCGACCTAGCCAC
>PKWQ01000167.1 GCA_003133265.1 Acetobacteraceae bacterium | reverse complement strand
CTCGCCGGCCGCGTCGACCCCCAGCACGTCGTGGCCGAGCCGTGCCAGCGCCTCGGCCGCGAGCCCGGCGCCGCAGCCGACATCCAGCAGCCGCAGCCCGGCCGGGTCGGGGAAACGGCGGCGGATGCGGTCCTCGATCCAGCCGATCCGGGCCGGGTTCATCTGGTGCAGCGGGCGCATCGGCCCGTTCGGGTCCCACCAGTCCGCCGCTATCGCGTCGAAGCGCGCCACCTCCGCCGCCACGACTGATCCTGCCTGCCCCGATTCTGCCAGCATGGTTGCCCCTCTCTCGCTGCGCCAGTATGTGTGCGCCCGCCGGCCGGTGCGCAAACCATTCCGTCATACTGCCGGACCGCGCCCCATTCGGCCCAGAAGGAGCTCGACCCGACCGCCATGGCCCGTATCGTGATGAAGTTCGGCGGTACATCCGTCGCCGATCTCGACCGTATCCGCAATGTCGCCGCGCGTGTGGCACGCGAGGTGGAGGCTGGCAACCAGGTCGCCGTGGTGGTCTCCGCCATGTCCGGCACCACCAACCAGCTTGTCGCCTGGTGCCAGGGGCTCGCGCCGCTGCACGACGCGCGCGAGTACGACGCCGTGGTGGCGACCGGCGAACAGGTGACCAGCGGCCTGCTCGCCATTGCCCTGCAGGAGCGCGGGATCGACGCCCGTTCCTGGCAGGGCTGGCAGATCCCGATCCNNGCGCATGCAGGCCGGTCAGGTGGCGGTGGTCTCGGGCTTCCAGGGGCTCGCGCCGGACAACCGCATCACCACGCTCGGCCGCGGCGGTTCGGACACCTCCGCCGTCGCACTTGCCGCGGCGCTGAAGGCCGACCGCTGTGATATCTACACAGACGTGGATGGGATCTATACAACCGATCCACGCATCGTGCCGAAGGCGCGCAAACTTGCGAAGATCGCCTACGAGGAGATGCTGGAACTGGCATCCGTGGGCGCCAAGGTGTTGCAGACCCGCAGCGTCGAGTTGGCGATGAACGAGCGGGTGCGCGTGCAGGTGCTGTCCAGCTTCGCGGACCTGCCTGGTACTCTTGTGGTTGACGAGGACGAGATCGTGGAAAAAGAGGTCGTGTCCGGGATCGCCTATTCCCGCGACGAAGCGAAGATCACCCTGCGCCGCATCCCGGATCGGCCCGGCATAGCCGCGGCGATTTTCGGCGCGCTGGCCGCGCACAGCGTCAATGTGGACATGATCGTGCAGAACATCTCGGCCGACGGGCTGACCGATCTGACGTTCACCGTCGGCAAGTCGGACCTGCCGCGCGCCCAGGCGACGCTGGCCGAGGCGCAGCCGCAGATAGGCTTTGCCGAGGCCCTCGCCGATCCGGACGTGGCCAAGATCAGCGTCGTCGGCACCGGCATGCGCAGCCACGTCGGCGTGGCCAACACGATGTTCCGCGCCCTCGCCGACAAGGCGATCAACATCCAGGTAATTTCAACCAGCGAGATAAAGGTGAGCGTGTTGATTGCAGCCGAATACACGGAGTTGGCGGTGCGCGCGCTGCATACCGCCTACGGTCTCGATGCTAACTGAAGCCCGAAAGGAAGCCGCGCGCGCGGAACTCGACCGTCTGTGGCGCCGGGGAACCGAGTTCCTCGGCAGCAAAGTCGCCATCATGGGTGGCGGGATGAGCTGGGTGAGCGAGCGTCATCTCGTCGCCGCCATTTCCAATGCCGGCGGTTTCGGCGTCATCGCCTGCGGTTCCATGGGCCCCGATCTGCTGGCCAAGGAGATCGCCGCCACCCAGGCAATGACCGACAAGCCGTTCGGCGTCAATCTGATCACCATGCACCCGCAGCTGGACGACCTGGTCCGGGTCTGCCTGGAGGCGCGGGTCACCCATATCGTGCTCGCCGGCGGCATCCCGCCTGGCAGCGCGGTGCGCGCGGTGAAGGATGGCGGCGTCAAGCTGATCGGCTTTGCCCCGGCGCTGGTGCTGGGCAAGCGGCTGGTGCGCTCCGGCGCCGACGCGCTGGTGATCGAGGGCTCGGAGGCCGGCGGGCATATCGGCCCCGTCTCGCTGACCGTGCTGGCGCAGGAGATCCTGCCGCACATCAAGGGCGTGCCGGTGTTCGTCGCCGGCGGCATCGGCCGGGGCGAGGCGATCCTGGCCTATCTGGAAATGGGTGCCTCCGGCGTGCAGCTCGGTACCCGGTTCGCCGCCGCCACCGAGTCGATCGCCCATCCGCGCTTCAAGCAGGCCTTCATTCGCGCCAACTCGCGCGATGCGCTGCCCTCGATGCAGATCGACGAGCGATTTCCGGTGATCCCGGTGCGCGGCCTGGTCAACGAAGGCACCAAGCGGTTCATGGCGCATCAGGCGGAGATTTTGCGTCGCTTCCAGTCCGGCGAATTCAGCAAGGAAGCCGCCCAACTGGAGATCGAGCAGTTCTGGGCCGGCGCGCTGCGCCGCGCGGTGATCGACGGCGATGTCGACACCGGCTCGGTGATGGCCGGCCAGTCCGTCGGCATGGTCACCGCCGAGCAGCCGACCGCGGAGATCATCGCCGAACTGGTGGACCAGGCGGTGGCGGCCCTGGTGGCGCGCGATTGTCGCGCCGCCGCCCTCGTGCCGGGCTGAGGCCGCGATGGCCCCAACGCTCCCGTAACCAAGATGACGCCCCCTCGCCGGCTGCTGTCGCGCTTACGTGAGTTGATGGCGTCCGGCGCGGCCGCGGAGGTCGCCGCCCCGCTTGCCGAGCTGGTCCGGCTGATCGCCGGCGAGCTGGTCAGCGAGGTCTGTTCGATCTACGCCCAGCGCCCCGGCGACATCCTCGAACTCTCCGCCACCGAGGGCTTGAACCCCCAGGCGGTCGGCCGCACCCGGCTGCGGGTGGGCGAAGGCATCATCGGCCTGTGCGCGGCAACCGCCAAGGTGATGAACCTGCCGGACGCGCAGAACCACCCGGCGTTTGCCTACCGCCCGGAAACCGGCGAGGAGCCCTATGCCTCGATGCTCGCCGTGCCGGTGCGCCGCGCCGGGCGGACGCTGGGGGTGCTCGCGGTGCAGAACCGCACGCCGCGGCACTACACCGACGACGAGGTGGAGGTGCTGGAGACGGTGTCGATGCTGCTGGCCGAGGTGCTGGCCGCCGCCGGCGTGGCTGACGGGGCGGAGGAGGGGCTCGCCGGCACCCTGCCGCGCGTCTTCGGCGGCGTCACGCTGGTTGCCGGCATCGCCATCGGTCCGGTGATCGTGCATGGCGGCTTTTCCACCGCCCGCCGGCTGCTCGCCGACGATCCCGATGTCGAACTCGTCCGGCTGCACGACGCCGCCGAACGGATGCAGCGCGGCCTCGACGAGTTGATCGCCGCCCGCATGCCGGTGGCCGAGACATCGAACAGCGCCGACGCCTCCGCCTCGATCGAGGTGCTGGAGGCCTATCGTCTGGTCGCCGCCGATGCCGGCTGGCTGCGCCGGGTGGCCGAGGTGATCCGCGGCGGCCTGTCGGCCGAGGCGGCGGTGCATCGCGTCGCCGGCGAGTTGCGCGACCGCATGCGCCGCATTTCCGATCCCTATCTACGCGAGCGGCTGGCCGACCTCGAGGATCTGGCTGGCCGGCTGCTGGCGGCGCTGGGCGGCGATGCCCCGCGCGAGCCGGTGCCGCCGGGGGCGATCCTGCTGGCCCGCCGGCTTGGCCCCGCCGAACTGCTGGATTGGCACGCGCGCGGCATCGCGGGCGTGGCGATCGAGGAAGGCAGCCCCACCAGCCATGCCGCCATCCTGGCGCGCGCGCTTAATCTGCCCACGCTCGGCGGCACGCGCGGTATGCTCGATGCGGCCGGGCCGGGCGATAGTGCGGTGCTGGACGCCGATGAGGGGCAATTGATCCTGCGCCCCGATCCCGATGTGCGCCGGCTTTACGGGCGTGCCATCGAGGCGCGCAGCGTCCAGCAGGCCGGCTGGGCCGCGTTGCGCGATCGGCCGGCGGTCACGGCGGACGGTGTGCCGGTCAGCCTGATGCTGAATGTCGGCCTCGGGCTGGAACTCGACCAGCTCGACATCACCGGCGCGGCGGGGATCGGCCTGTTCCGCACCGAGATCGCCATGCTGGCGCGCGGCGCCATCGCCGACACCGCCGAGCAGGCGGCGATGTATGCCCGCGTGCTGGATGCCGCCGGCGATCGGCCGGTGCTGTTCCGCACCCTCGATCTCGGCGGCGACAAGCTGCTGCCCGGCGCGGTGCCGTCGGAGGAAGAGAACCCCGCGATGGGCTGGCGCAGCCTGCGCATCGGCCTCGACCGGCCGGCGCTGCTGCGCCGCCAGTTGCGCGCCCTGTTGCTGGCCGCCGGCGGGCGGAAGCTGTCGGTGATGTTTCCGATGGTGGCGACCGTCGCCGAGTTCCGCGTCGCGCGCGCTCTGCTGGTCGCGGAGGCGCGGCGCGTGCGCCCGACGCCCGAGCGTTTGTCCATCGGCAGCATGCTGGAGGTGCCGGCGCTGCTGTGGCAGCTGCCGGCGCTGCTGGCGGAGGTGGATTTCATCTCCGTCGGCTCCAATGACCTGTTGCAGTTCCTGTTCGCCGCCGATCGCGGCTCGCCGGCGCTGTCCGGTCGCTACGACCTGCTGTCTCCGCCGGTGCTCGATCTCCTGGATAATCTGCTGTGCAAGGCCGCGGCGGCCGGGGTGCCGGTTTCGCTGTGCGGCGAGGCCGCATCGCGCCCGTTGGAGGCGATGACCCTGGTTGGGCTTGGCCTGACCAGCCTGTCGATGCCCGCCCCCGGCCTGCTGCCGGTCAAAGCGATGCTGGCGAAGCTGGATATCGGCGCTTTCCGTCCGGTGTTGGCGGCGATCCGGCGCAACGCCGCTGGCGAGGCGAGCCTGCGCGAACCCATTCTGGCCTGGGCACGCGAGCGCGGATTGCCTGTGTGAGCGAACGACGAATTAACGTAAATATAACTGCGTTGTCGGTGTATATGACAGAGTGGTTTTAGTTTTTTAAATCAAACAACTCTCTCATCGACGAGCGCGCGCATTCGGGGCACTCTAAGAGCGTTGGCAAGAGTGGCGGTCTTGGTTTAGATGCTGGCTACCAAATCGTAATTGGTCAGATCGTAACTGGCCTTAAACTTTTCGAGCTGTCGGTTCGCGATCGGGGTGCCGTGTTGTTGGATGACAGGTCAAAACTGGCTGAAAGCCGGACCATGATGCTGAAAGCCGGACCATGATGTCGACTGCTGGGCATGATTGCGCTGAGACCCCCGCCACCTTCGGTGTGGGCGCGGATCTGCGTGCCGCCCGTCTGCGTATCGGCTGGGATTTGCCGGATTGCGCCGCGATGCTGCGCATTCGGCCGGCCTATCTGTCCGCGCTGGAGGCGGGCCATCTCGGCGATCTGCCGGGCTACGCCTACGCGCTTGGTTTCCTGCGTACCTACGGCACGGCGCTGGGTCTCGATTCGGATGAACTATCCCGCAGGTTCAAGGCCGAAGCGGCGCTGGGGAATCGCAAGACAAAACTGGATTTCCCGGCCCCGATGCCGGAACGCGGCATGCCCGCCGGCGCTGTGGTGCTGCTTGGCGCGGTGCTGGCGATCGGCGCCTATGTCGGCTGGTACAGGCTGTCGGGCGAGGGGCGGCTGCCCGCCGAAACGGTGCCCGAGGTGCCGGCGCGGCTGGCGCCGCTGGCCGATCAGGCCGTGCCGCTGTTCATCCCGCCGAAGTCCCCCAGCCCGGCCGTCGTGCCGGTCGAGGAGGACCCAGGCCCGCCGATGCCGGCGATCTCGCCGTCCTCGGCCGCCGCGGCGATGCCTCCGCCGCCGCTGCCCGTCGTGACGCCGCCATCGGCGGTGGTGCAGGCGCAGGCGAGCGTGCCGGCCGCCGGTGAAGCCCGCGTGGTGCTGCGCGCCCGCGCCGACAGCTGGCTGGAGGTGCGTGACCGCGCCGGGCAGGTGATCCTGAACCGCGTGCTGCATCCCGGCGAAAGCTGGCCGGTGCCGGATCGGGCGGGACTGGTGCTGACAACCGGCAATGCCGGTGGCACCGATGTGGTGCTGGACGGCACCACCGTAATTTCCCTGGTTGGCCCGGGCGCCGTGCGCCGCAACCTGCCGCTCGACCCCGATGCGATCAAGGACGGCAAGCTGATCGCCGCTGCCCAATCCGCCACCGTCGCGCCGCCGGCCATACGGGGCGCCGGGCAGTAGCGCCGGCCGGTCGGCAATCACCCAGTGGAACCAGGGGGCTTTCAGCCCTATTGTCTAGCATCCCCCTGCCGGTGCGCGCCGGCCCGTTCCAGCGCCGCGCGGCAGCGCAGCAGACAGAAAGCGATCCTATGAACTACCGCCCGTATCAGCAGATCACCCGACGCGTGTCCCGCCAGATCCATGTCGGCCGCGTGCCGGTGGGCGGCGACGCGCCGATCAGCGTGCAGACCATGACCAATACGCTGACCACCGACGTCGCCGCGACGGTGGCGCAGATCAAGCGTGCCGAGGCCGCCGGCGTCGACATCGTCCGCGTGTCCTGCCCGGACCAGGAAAGCGCGCTGGCGCTGAAGGACATCGTGCGTCAGGTGGACGTGCCGATCGTCGCCGACATCCATTTCCACTACCGCCGCGCCATCGAGGCCGCCGAGAGCGGTGCGGCCTGCCTGCGGATCAATCCCGGCAATATCGGCAGCGCCGAGCGGGTGCGCGAGGTCGTCAAGGCCGCCCGCGACCATGGCTGCTCGATGCGGATCGGGGTCAATGCCGGTTCGCTGGAGAAGCATCTGCTGGAGAAATACGGCGAACCGAATCCCGAGGCGCTGGTCGAGTCCGCCCTGGAACACGCGAAAATCCTGCAGGACCACGATTTCCACGACTTCAAGATCAGCGTGAAGGCGTCCGACGTGTTCATGGCGGTCGCCGCCTATCAGCAACTCGCCGAGGTCTGCGACCATCCGCTGCATATCGGCATCACCGAGGCCGGCGGGCGCCGGATGGGCACGGTGAAATCCGCCATCGGCCTAGGCTCGCTGCTCTGGGCCGGCATCGGCGATACGCTGCGCGTTTCGCTCTCGGCCGAGCCCGAGGAAGAGGTGCTTGTCGGCTGGGACCTGCTGAAGAGCCTCGGCATCCGCCATCGCGGCGTGAAGGTGATCTCCTGCCCGTCCTGCGCGCGGCAGGGCTTCAACGTGATCAAGACGGTGGAGGAGCTGGAGCAGCGGCTGGCGCATATCGACACGCCGCTGACGCTGTCGATCATCGGTTGCGTGGTGAACGGCCCGGGCGAGGCGCTGATGACCGACATCGGCCTGACCGGCGGCGGCAACGGCCGGCACATGATCTACGCCGCGGGCAAGACCGACCACACGATCGAGGCCGGCGGCATGGTGGACCACATCGTCGGTCTGGTGGAAGCCAAGGCGGCGGCGCTGAAGGCGGAAGCCCTGGCGGCGAAGGCGGCGGAGAAGGTTGCGGCGGACTAGCTGCCCCCCATATCGCCGAAAAACCGGCCTGCGGCCGGCTTCATGCGTGCCGATCTTGACGATCTCCTGTCAGGGTCGCAGGACGGCCTGGCAAACACGTAAGGACGAACGACAGACAGTGGCCGACCTTCAACCCGTCCGCGGCACCCGCGACCTCATTGGCGAGGACCAGCGGCGCCACCACCACGTGATCGAGACCGCGAGGCGCATCGCCGCGTCCTATGGGTTCGACGAATGGAGCACGCCGGTGTTCGAGGACACCCGGGTGTTTTCCCGCACGCTCGGGGAAACCTCCGACGTGGTGATGAAGGAGATGTACACCTTCGAGGATCGCGGCGGCGATTCGGTCACGCTGCGCCCCGAGGGCACCGCCGGCGTCTGCCGCGCCCTGGTGACCAACGGCCTGACCCAGTCGCTGCCGCAGAAGGTGTTCTACGCCGGCCCGATGTTCCGCTACGAGCGGCCGCAGAAGGGTCGCTACCGGCAGTTCCATCAGATCGGGCTGGAGCTGATCGGCCCGGCCGAACCGCTGGCGGACGCGGAGGTGATCGCCTGCGGCCGGGACATCCTGACCGCGCTCGGCGTCGCCCAGGATACCGTCCTGGAGATCAACACCCTAGGCGACCGCGACAGCCACGCGGCCTACCGCGACGCGCTGATCGGGTATTTCACCGAACATCAGGCCGGCCTGTCCGAGGACAGCCTGGCGCGTCTGGACCGCAATCCGATGCGCATTCTGGACAGCAAGGACGAGGGCGATAGGCGGATCGTCGCCGACGCGCCGACCATCTACGAACACCTGACCGAGGACGCGGCGGCCTTTTATGCTCGCCTCAAGGAACATCTGACCCGCTTCGGCGTGCCGTTCGTGGAGAACCCGCGCATCGTGCGCGGCCTGGACTATTACGGCCACACCGCCTTCGAGTTCGTCACCAGCCGCCTCGGCGCCCAGGGCACCGTGCTGGCCGGCGGGCGCTATGACCGGCTGGTGGCCGAGATGGGCGGACCGGCCGTTCCCGCTGTCGGCTGGGCCGCCGGCATCGAGCGGCTCTCCATGCTGTTGGACGCCCCACCCCCGGCTCCGGCGGGCGTCGCCGTCATCCCGGTGGGCGAGGCGGTGGAAGGCCCGGCGCTCGATCTGTTGCAAGCGCTGCGCCGCGCCGGCATCCGCGCCGAGATGGCCTATCGCGGCAACCTCAAGCGGCGGCTGGAGCGCGCCAACCGCATCGGCGCCCGTGCGGCGGTGATCCTGGGCGAGGACGACCTCGCGCGCGGCGTTGCCCAGGTGAAGGACCTCGCCACGGGCACGCAGGACGCGGTGCCGCTCGCGGAGATCGCCGCGCGGCTGCGATGAGGCGGCGGTCGTGAGCCTCGCCCTCAAGCTCGACCGGATCGCCGCCCGCGCCGAGGAATTGCGCGCGCTGCTCGGCGAGGGGCTGAACGGCGAGGCCTATGTGAAGGCGTCGCGGGAACTGTCCGACATCGAGCCGGTGGTGCGGCGCATCGGCGATCTGCGCGCCGCCGAACGCGCCCGCGCCGAGGCGGAAACCATGCTCGCCGATCCCGACATGCGCGAACTCGCCGAAGCCGAGCTGTACGAGCTGAAGGACAAAATTCCGGCGCTGGAGCACGAAATCCGCGTGGTGCTGCTGCCGAAGGACGAGGCGGACGCGCGCTCGGCGATCCTGGAAATCCGTCCCGCCGCCGGCGGCGATGAGGCCGGCCTGTTCGCCGCCGAGTTGTTCGCGATGTACCAAAAATACGCCGACAGCCGTGGCTGGCGGTTCGAGATCCTGGAATTCGTCGAGACCGGCCTCGGCAGCCTGAAGGAAGGCATCGCCGAGATCACCGGGCGCAATGTGTTCGCCCGGCTGAAATACGAATCCGGCGTCCATCGCGTCCAGCGCGTGCCGACCACCGAAAGCCAGGGCCGCATTCACACCTCCACCGTCACCGTCGCGGTGCTGCCGGAAGCGGAGGAGGTGGATGTGCAGGTGGACGAGGGCGACCTGCGCATCGACGTCTACCGGGCCTCGGGCGCCGGCGGGCAGCATGTGAACAAGACCGAGAGCGCGGTGCGGATCACCCATATCCCCAGCGGCATCGTGGTGGCGATGCAGGAGGAGCGGAGCCAGCACAAGAACCGCGCCAAGGCGATGAAAATTCTGCGCGCACGGCTGTTCGAGCAGCAGCGCGCCTCTCTGCACGCCACCCGGGCCGCCGACCGCAAATCCCAGGTCGGCACCGGCGACCGCTCCGAGCGCATCCGCACCTACAACTTCCCGCAGGGCCGGGTGTCCGATCACCGGATCAACCTGACGCTGTACAAGATCGACCGGGTGATGCAGGGCGACCTCGACGAGTTCATCGACGCGCTGACCGCCGAGGACCAGGCGGCCCGGCTGGCCGCCGAGGAGTGATCCCGGCGGAACAGGCACTGCGCCGTGGCGCCGAAACGCTCCGCGCCGCCGGGATCGACGCGCCCAGGCTGGAAGCCAGACTGCTGCTGGCGCACGCGCTGGGCATCACCCGCGAAGATCTGCTGCGCGCGGACCACCGGCCAGTTGCCACCGATGCCTATGACGTGCTGATCGCCCGTCGCGCCGCGCATGAGCCGCTGGCGCTGATCCTGGGCCGGCGCGAGTTCTGGAGCCTGGATTTCGCCGTCTCGCCGGCAACCCTGATCCCGCGTCCCGAGTCGGAGACGCTGATCGAGGCGGCGCTGGCGGCCTTCCCGGATCGTGCGTCGGTGCGGTCGGTGCTGGATCTCGGCACCGGTACCGGCTGCCTGCTGCTGGCCGCCCTGTCGGAATTCCCCGCCGCGTTCGGCATCGGCGTGGACCGCGTGCCGGAGGCCGCTGCGCTCGCCGCCCGCAACGCCGCCGCGCTCGGGCTTGCCGGCCGCGCCGCCTTCCTGGCCGGCGACTGGGCCGCGGCACTCGGCGGGACGTTCGACCTGATCCTGTCCAATCCGCCCTATATCGCTACCGAAGACCTCGCCGGCCTGATGCCGGAGGTCGCCGCGCACGAACCGTCCAGCGCGCTGGACGGCGGCGCGGACGGCAACGACGCCTATCGCCGCATCATCGCCGATCTGCCGCGCTTGCTCGCCTTGGGTGGGGTGGCGATCGTCGAACTCGGTGCCGGTCAGGCCGAGTCGGTTTCCGTGCTTGCCCGGGCGGCGGGGTTGCGGTCGGACCCGCGGGCCGACCTTGCCGGCATTCCCCGTGCGCTGGTACTGCGCTCAGGGGGCTCTCAGCCAGGTTGAAAATGCCTGCCGGCGTCCTCGATGCATCAGGAGGGCGAAAAAACCGTTTGGCAGACGCGAGCATGGGGGGTAGGGTTCTTCCGTGGCGGGGGTGGCTCTGTGTGGCTTGCCCCAGGTGCCAAGGTCTGCTTGTGTGCGACGCGGTTTTTGTGTCGCTGCCGGCAAGTCGGGCACAAGCTGGCACCAACGCCGACCGATCGAAGCTTGGCTGCTAGGTCTCTCCCCGGGGCGGTGTCCTGGGAAACCCGTCAGGATGCGTGTGCGTCCCGACAGCGCCCGGTTCGGATCGTCAACAGGAAAGCGCGACGGCAACAGAATGAACATGAAACGCATGCGTGGACGCAACCATCGAACCGGTGGTGGTGGTGGCGGTGGTGGTGGCGGTGGCGGCGGTGGCACCCCGGTCCGGCACCATACCGGCGCCATTCCGCTCAACCGCAACCATGTATTCGACAGCAACGGCCCGGATGTGCGGGTGCGCGGTACCGCGCAGCAGCTGTTCGAGAAGTATCTCCAGCTCGGCCGCGATGCGACCAGCGGCGGCGATCGGGTGATGGCGGAGAGCTACTTCCAGCACGCCGAGCATTATTTCCGCATCATCAATGCCATGAACCAGGCGGTGCAGCAGAGCCAGGCGCCCCAGGCCGGTCCGCAGCATGGCGGCCAGCGCCGCGGCTACATGGGCGAGGGCGACGGCGAGCAGGGCCAGGACGGCGAGGACGGCGAGGCCAGGGTCGAGGCGCGGGTCGAGCCGCGCCCCGAGCCGCGCGCGCCCGGCACCGGCGATCAGCCCGAAGCCCGGGAAATACCGATCGCCGCCGCGCCGCCTGAGGGCTGACCCTCCCCGGCGCGCCTCAACCGGCTCCGGCGTCCAGCGCGGCGCGGAGCCGGAGCGCTTCCTGCCCGGCGATCATGCCGGTGCGCAGGAAGAGGTCGATCAGCACCAGATTGACGTTGAACTTGAAGTCGTCGGTATCGCGGACGACGGCGAACACGCGCGCGACCGGCCACAGCTCGAAGCTCTCCACCTCGCCGTCGCTCGGGCGAGGCTGGAAGTCCTCCGGCAGTTCCAGGTCGTAGCAGTGCAGCCGGTCGCGCCGTAGCCCCTCGGCGCGCTCCATCGCATAGCACAGCAGCCCGGTCGGCACCGCGTTGCCGGCCAGCTCCGCCGGGATCGCCGCTTCCTCCGCCGCCTCCTTGATCAGGGTCTGGAACGGATCGAGCCCGGCCGGGATGCCGCCGGCGACGATGTGGTCGAGCTTGCCGGGGTCGAGTGCCTTGCTCGCCGCCCGCCGGGCGATCCATAGCCAGGGGCCGTCGGCGCGCCGCACCAGCCCGTTCACATGCACCCCCTCGGCGGCGATGCCGAAGGCGGGCAGGGCGCCGCGGTCGATCCGTGCCAGCACCGGGCCACCCGCTGCCGCGCGGACGTCGAACGCCTCGTCCCGCCAGCGATGCAGCCCCTGTTCTGCCAGCGCGCGGGCGATCCGCTGCAAGGAAGCGGGCTCGGTCAGCGTCAGCCCG
>PKWQ01000221.1 GCA_003133265.1 Acetobacteraceae bacterium | reverse complement strand
GCCGTCGTTCCGCTGGATGCAACGCACTGCCGCATCGAACTGATCGTGCAGATGACGCCGCCTGAGGGGGAAACCGACGAGGCATTCACCGCCCGCTACGCCCGCAACCTGCGCGGCAATCTGCGCGCGATGAAGAAGGCGCTTGGACTGCCTCTCTGATCGCCGGAATTAATTCACCCCGACCGCGTCGCCCAGCGTGTCGCCGATGTTCTGGCGCACCACAAGATCGGCGATGTCGTCCAGCCCGGTCGGTTCGCGGTTGACGATCACCAGCCGCGCGCCTTTGTGCTTGGCGAGCTCAGGAAAACCCGCCGCCGGATAGACCGCCAGCGACGAGCCGGCGACGATGAACAGATCGGCGGCCCGTGTCTCGGCATCGGCCCGGCGCATCGCCTCGGCCGGCATCGCCTGGCCGAAGGAGATGGTGGCGGTCTTCACGAAGCCGGCGCAATGCGTACAGACCGGCGGCGTCTCGTCGCGCTCGAACGCTACGCGGATATCATCGATCTCGTAGCGCCGGCCGCAATCGAGACAGGTGGCATAGGTCGTGTTGCCGTGCAGCTCGATCACCTGCTCCGCCGGGATGCCGGATGCCTGGTGCAGCCCGTCGATGTTCTGGGTGATGACGGCGCTCGCCCTGCCCTCGCGGATCAGCCGGGCCACCGCGCGATGGCCGCGATTGGGCTCGGCGGCGCGCAGCACTGGATCGACGGCGAACTTGCGCCGCCAGGTTTCCCGCCGCGCTTCCTCCGAGCCCATGAAATCGCGGAAGTCGATTGGCGCCATCCTGGTCCAGATCCCGCCGGGGGAGCGGAAATCCGGGATGCCGGATTCGGTGCTGATCCCCGCGCCGGTGAAGAACACCACGCGCTCCGCCCGCTCGATCAGCCGCCGCAGTTCCGCGCTATCCTGATGGTTCGGCATGGCACGACCTCAGTAAGGTCCGCTCAGGGCCGCATGGTAAACGAAGCCGGGCCGGGGGTCAGCAGCGGTTCCGCCAGGCGGGCGAACTCGCACAGCAGCGTGCGGGTATCGCGCGGGTCGATGATCTCCTCCACCCAAAAACTTTCCGCCGTGCGGAACGGCGAGCGCAGCTTGTTCAGCTGGTCCTCGATCTCCGCCAGCCGGGCCTTGGGATCGGGCGCGGCATCGAGGTCGGCGCGATAGGCGGCCTCTATCCCGCCTTCCAGCGGCAGCGAGCCCCAGAGGCCGGACGGCCAGGAATAGCGCAGCGACAGCCGGCCGGCCGGCTGGTGGATGGCGCCGGCCACGCCGAAGACGTTGCGGATCAGGATGGTACACCACGGCACCGTGGTCTGGCTGATCGCCGCCATGGCGCGCACGCCGACGCGGATGGTGGCGGTCTTCTCCGCCTCCAGCCCGATCAGAAAGCCGGGACAGTCCACCAGATGCACCACGGGAATGTGGAAGGTCTGCGCCAGATCGACGAAGCGGATGATCTTGGTGCAGGCATCCGCCGTCCAGGCGCCGGCATAATGGTAGGGATCGCCGGCCATGATGGCGACACTGCGGCCGTCGATGCGCGCCAGCCCGGTGATGATCGGCCGGCCGAACATTTTCCCCATCTCGAAGAAGCTGCCCTTGTCCACCAGCGTCTCGATGATCGGGCGCATCTTGTAGACGCGGCGGCGATCGCGTGGGATCGCCTTGATCAGTTGCTCGTCGCGCCGGTTCGGATCGTCGTTGGATGGAACAACCGGCGGCGTGCTGTGGATTGAGGACGGCAGATACGACAGGAACCGGCGCGCGCACTCGAACGCTTCCTCCTCGGTATCCACCGCGTGATCGACGCCGCCGGCCCTGGTCTGGATCTCCCAGCCGCCGAGTTCCTGCTTGGACAGTTTCTGGCCGATCCCCTCCACCACCGGCGGGCCGGCGACGAACATCGCCGACGTCTTCTTGGTCATCACCGAAAAATGGCTCGCCGCCAGCCGCGCCGCGCCGAGGCCGGCGACCGAACCGAGGCCGAGCGCCACGACGGGAACGGCGCCGAGATTGATGGTGGCGAAATGATAGCCCTGGGCGCCGCCGACACGGCCGGGCAGGTTGGCGCGGCCCGTGGTCTCGATCGTCTTCACCGAGCCGCCGCCGCCGGAACCCTCGATGATGCGCACGATCGGCAGGTGGAACTCGTTGGCCATCTGCTCGGCCATCAGGGTCTTTTCCTTGATGGTGGCATCGGCCGAGCCACCGCGGACGGTGAAGTCGTCGCCGCACACCATCACCGGGCGGCCATCGATCCGGCCGCGCCCGAACACGCAGTTGGCCGGCAGCACCCCCACCAGATGGCCCTCGGCGTCGTAGCTCGCCTTGCCGGCGATGGCGCCGATCTCGTGGAAGCTGCCTTGGTCCAGCAGCCCGTCGATGCGCTCGCGCACCGTCAGCCGGCCGCCGTCGTGCTGACGCTTGATCTTGTCGGCCCCGCCCATCTGCCGGGCGAGCGCCTCGCGGGCGCGGAGTTCGTCGAGTTCGGGTTGCCAGGTCATGCGGTTGCCACTTTCTTGCGTGGGACTTTCGGAAGCGCCTCGGTGCCGATCACGCCCAACTTCGCCAGCCGGTCCAGCTCACTGTCCGGCAGGCCGAGGATGTCGCCCAGGACGTAGCGGTTGAACTCGCCCAGCGTCGGCGCGGGGTGGCGGATCGGATAGGGACTGTCGTCCTCGCGGAACGCCAGCGAGGGCTGCACATGCGGGCCGCAGAACGGCCGGTCGACCGGCTGCCAGAAGTCGCGCGCCAGCAGATGCGGATCGGCGGCGAGATCGTACGGCGAGCGCACCACGCCGGCGGCAACCTGCCTGGCCTGCAGCACTTCCATCGCCGCGTCAGCCTCCCGCGTCGCGGTCCAGGCCTCGATGACGCGCTCGATCTCGTCCTCGCGCACGCGCCGTCCGGCGGCGGTGGCCAGGGTGGGATCGGCGGCGAGGTCGGCCCGGCCGATCGCGGCGCAGCAGCGCCGCCACATCGCATCGTCGGTGATGGCGATGTGGAGGAAGGCGTCCTCGCCACGGCAGCGAAAGCAGTTCTGCGGCACGTTGTGCGGATGGCGATTGCCAAGGCGCGGCGCCACCCGGCCGGTGACAGATTGTTCGATCATCCAGGGCGCGACCAGCGGGAACATGCAGGCGACCTGGGAGAGGTCGATATGCTGGCCCTGGCCGGTCCGCTGGCGATGCAGCAGCGCGGTGAGCAGCGCGGTGGTGGCGTTCAGCCCGCCGATCGGATCGCCATAGGCGTAGTGCGTCAGCAGCGGCGGGCCATCGGGGTTGCCGGCGATGGTGGGCAACCCGGCCGCCTGCTCCAGCGTGAAACCATAGGCCCGCGCATCCGCCCATGGCCCGTCGCGGAACGCGGCCATGGACACCATGACGATGTCGGGCTTCACCTGCGCCAGCACCGGGTAGTCCAGGCCGAACTTGGGCAACACATCGCGAGCGTAGTTCTCGATCACCGCGTCGGCGCGCGCGACCAGCCGTTTCACCAGCGCCACGCCCTCGGGCTGGGTCAGATCGAGGGTGATGCCGGTCTTGTTGCGGTTGAGCACCAGGAAGTTCGGCCGCTTCTCGAACAGCTTCTGCTCGAAGAACACCGGACGCGGGTCCTGGCCGCGCCACCAGTCGGGATGGCGGCAGGCCTCGATCTTGATCACCTCGGCGCCGAGATCGGCCATGTGGCGCGCGGCCAGCGGCCCCGCCCAGCCCATGGTCAGATCGACGACACGAACATTCGACAGCGGCCCGTTGGACGTGGCGCGCGCAGCGGCGGCGGCCCTTGCCGGCATGGCGGCCCGTGGCGCGCTGGCGGCGGCCGCGCCGGGCAGCGGCGCGATGCCGGCGCTGGCGGGTGGGGTCGCGGTCAGACGCCGCGGGATGGCGGGGGCGTCGAAACTGGCCGCGCCGATCCG
>PKWQ01000329.1 GCA_003133265.1 Acetobacteraceae bacterium | reverse complement strand
CACTTTCACGCAACGCCTCTTCCACCCGCTTGCGTTCGGTGATGTCGTGCGCGATGGCGATCCATTGAGGCTTCCCGTCCAGCATCGCCTTGCTGAGCGCAAGCTCGAGCGGAAAGCGGGTGCCGTCCTTGCGGCGGCCGACCGTTTCCTGTCTGCCGAGATACGCTTGTCCGTCCGGCAGACCGGCCTTAGCCATAGCAATCTCGGGTAGCAGGTCGCCCGCGCTGCGTCCAACGACTTCGGCGGTGCTGTAGTCGAACATACGTCCTGCTGCCGGGTTCAAGGACTGCAGCATTCCCTGCAAGTCGAAGGTGATAATCCCCTCGACCGCGTTGTCCACGATCGCCCGCAGGCGTTCCCGTTCCTGGCCGAGCGCGCCCAGTGTGCGCGTGAGCGCGCGTAAGGGCAGCACGCTCAGGCTGAAGTAAACCGCCAACGCAAGCACCAGTCCGAACAGGGCCGCCAGTGCGGTATTTTGTAACAGCGGAACCAGGGAACGGCTGGTCATAAACCAGCCAACCACCGTACCCGAATCAAGCAGCGGCGCGGAGCGGGTCAGGATCGGGGGAGAGAGGCTCTCCGCGTTTTGAACGAGCACGGCGCCGTGTTCATCCAGGATGTAATGTTTCTCCGCTAAGCCGACGGTGACGGGACGGGTGGCAACGATGAGGTCCAGCCTGGCGATCTCGAAGCGCCACAGATCGGGGTTGACATTGATTCTCTGGATCACAAGCTCGGCATGGGCCGCGGCATCGTTAGCAGTCGCTTCTGCCTCGAAGCTGTAGACGACCAGCCAGTAACTCAGCGGCAGAGAAACCGCCACGATGATCGCAACGGTTGCGGCGATCAAGCGGAGGGTTCTGGCCAGACCGATGTCAGTGATAAGCATCGGATGACTTATTCCGGAAGCGCTAAATTGCCGCTCCTGGCGAGAACCGCCTGACCCGCGGGCGAGCGGATAAATGCGACAAAGTCCCGTGCCAGTGGCGAGGGATTGCGGCCGGTGACCAGGTGCAGGGTCTTGAAGTAGCGATAGCGTCCCGCGGCCAGGGTCTGCAGCGTGGGCGTCACCCCGTCCAGGGCAAGCGGTCTTATGGCACGGTTTTCCGTTACGATTTGAGTCAGCGTCGTCGTTCCCAGCGAGCCCGGAAGCGTTTCGAGCGCATCGGCGTTGTCCTGGTCGGTATCGGCCATCCTGAGGCCTTTTCTCGCCAGGGCCTCGGTGATCGCGGCGTTCATCTCGGCCGAGAACGCTCTCATCGCAATGGTGTCGGCGTCGGCGTCGGGACGCACTACGAGGCGTATTGGACTCCCATCGGGCCAACGGGTGACTTTGCCCGAGTAGATTTGTACGAGCTGGGGCAGGGTCAGGCCGGCGCCGTTGTTCTTCGCCCCCGTGGCGAAGACAAACGGCGTTCGGGCATAAGCCCGCGCCGACGCGCCCTGACGGTTCTCTTCCGCGGTGACGGGCCTCGAGCTGATGCCGATATCCACTGCTCCGGCGAGCACCGCCCTGATCGCGCCGGTACTGCCCAGACTGGGGGTGACGATCAGTTGCGCGTCCGGCCTGGATTTATTGAATTCCTGCGCCATCAACTTCATGGCGCCCAGACCGGTACCGGTGCCGCCGATCTTGATCGAATCCGCATGCGCGCCGACCGCAGCCATGGCGAATGTCGCGCCGATCCCCGCAATGCAAACGGCGTGGAATTGATTGAGAAAGCACTGCGCGAGGCGCGCGATCAAACCGTGAGCGGCGGCGCGTGCTGCGCTTGCCCGGGCGATTCCGGTTCGCGCGCGTCTTTTATATTCGTCGCACTTCTCGGCAATTGCGCTGAAAGTTCGCATCGCTCTTTCCGAAGGGGGCAGGATTAAAAAAGGCCCAAAAGCCGATCGGGGCGATTATGCGCCGGCGGGGGAGGCGAGTAGGTCTCTTTGACAAACTTAATCAGAGCCTCCATAGGTATTGAATCAGCGCGGCGTGCCGAATACCTGCGTCCAGTACACGCCCATCTCACTCTTGCGATCGACCGCGAAGGCGACGCCCATTTCGGTAAACGCCGGATTCATCAGGTTGGCGCAATGCGGCGGGTTTTTGATCCAGCCCGCCATCGCATCCTCAGGTTTCATTTGCCCGCCAGCGATGTTTTCACCGGTAGCGCGGTATCTATAGCCCGCGCGTTCGACACGTTGCGCCGGATCTGAACCGTCGCGGCCGCTGTGGCTGAAGTAGTTGTAGCGCGCCATGTCCTCGGAATGCAGGCGCGAGGCCTCGAAAAGCGCGGCGTTCCAGCTTACCGGCCGTACCGCATTAAACGCCGTGTTGCCGCAGTTGCGCCGCGTGGCGCGAGTTTGGTTGACGAGGTCGAGCACGCGCTGCCCTGCGGATTGCGCAGACACCCCCACCATCGGCGAAAAAGGCGCCGCCATGACGATCCAGACCTGGCGGTCATCCAGGTAAATGCCGACCTCTGTCATCGCGGCATCCTGCAACTGCTGGCAGTAGCTTTGTTTTGCCAGCATCCCTGCCACCTGTGCGCCGACCCCGTCACCGCTGAACCAAAGGGCGTTGGAACGTGTCGCCCTGTACCCGGCCGCCTTCAGGCTTTGCTCCAGTTTATCTCCTCGCGCAAGATCTCTGGCGACGCGCTCGAGCGCGGCCTGTGGCTTCAGCGGAGGCAATTTTTCCGCGACGGCGCAATTGCCTTCACCGGCGCGCAGCCGGTTGATCGCAGTGTAAAGATCGCTCGCCGCCGCATCGAAACAGACGGCAAGCAAAAGCAGACAAGAAAGAATACGAAGGCGCATGATTTCGGGCGGCAGATAGAGCCAAAGTCCACCGGAGCCCGGCATCTTGGAAACCTGCAATGTATCCCGCTTCGGACGAATAGGAAATTCAATCCTCTCAACCTCAGTCGCCGATGCGACGTCGACTGGGATAAACCCCAATCGTCGCACCTGCGCCAGCCTCTAGAATTGGCCTCTAACCCTCTGGTGCCGAATTAGCGGCACCGTGTTGGGCGTTTCAAGGATCGACGTGGAACTGTTTTTCCAGCAATTGCTCAATGGCCTGACGGTCGGGGGCGTCTACAGCCTGGTGGCGCTCGGCCTGACGCTGGTATACGGCATCCTGCACGTGCCGAATTTCGCGCACGGCGCGTTCTACATGACTGGCGCGTTCGCGGGTTACTACCTCATGACGGCGCTCGGCCTCAACTACTGGATCGCGATGGCCGGCGCGGCCATCGTGGTGGCGGTCATTGCGATGCTGGCTGAGCGGCTGGTGTTTTACCCCTTACGCAATGCACCCGAGCTGCACGACATGATCGCGGCTATCGGCATCATGCTATTCCTCGAGGCCGGAGCCCAGGCCGTCTTCGGTGCCGACTTCCATCGCATGCCCACACCCTACGGCCAGATCGTGGAAGTATTTGGTCTCACGGCCCCCCTACAGCGGCTGCTGATCATCGCGGGCGCGTTCGGACTCATGGTGCTGTTGCACCTGTTCCTGAACCACACGGTGCTGGGCTCGACCATCGTCGCGATGGCCCAGAACCGCGACGGCGCGGCACTGGTCGGCATCGACGCCACGCGCGTGACCTTGCTGGTGTTTGCCATCTCGGGGGCGCTGGCGGCGATTGCGGCCGTGCTCTACGCGCCCATCAACCTGGTGTATCCGAGCATGGGCAACCTGGTGATCACTAAGGCCTTCGTTATCATCATTCTCGGCGGCATGGG
>PKWQ01000056.1 GCA_003133265.1 Acetobacteraceae bacterium | reverse complement strand
TAGCCCGCACGATGGAGGCTCTGAAAAAGGAGGGTTTCGGCGTCCTCACCGAGATCGACGTCAAGGAGACGTTGAAGAAGAAGATCGGGGTCGACTTCCCAAATTACAGGATCCTCGGAGCCTGCAATCCGGCGCTGGCCTACGAAGCCCTCAAGCTCGAGAACAAGGCAGGCACGATGCTGCCCTGCAACGTCGTGGTCCGTGATGCCGGCGACGGTCAGACGGAAGTGGCCGCCATCGATCCGGTCGCATCCATGCAGGCGATCGACAATCCAGAGCTGAAACGGCTCGCCGCGCAAGTGCGCGCGAAGCTCGAAAAGGTGGTTGCGGCGTTATGACCAGCAAAGTGCGGCGCTGATCAGCTCCGCCGATCGCACGTTGCTCCACCCGCGCCGCAAGGCGTAAAACCCGCCAAGGCTCTAATCGGTGCCGGATGAAAGTTCAGGGGAAGATCCGCAGGGACATAAGTCCGACATTTTTCGGCACGCTTGACGATTTTGGTGATTTCATTATCGAGGCATTCAGAAAGCTACCGAGACCATTGGTGGAGAGAATTCACGAAATTCGCCTTACGAAACCAGCCTCGGGTGTCGCCTTCGATCACTGGTACGCGAGCGACAGTCGGATGGAGACAATCCAGCCGGATGATATTGGAAAAAGGCTAGCCGAGCTACGTCCCAAAGAACAGCGGACGGTCTTCGTCGAGGACGAGACGACGCCGATGTGGGGACCAATTGATCTGAGGAGACATATGCAGGGCGCCCAACTTGGGAAGCATGCAAAGCATTTGCTCCGCCTGGCATTGGACGCCCACAACCTCGCGGATCGCGCTGAAAGATATTCGGGCACCCAACCACCGTGGGTTAAGCGAGCGTGGTGCGACGACGGTGGTCCGATATTTGATGCCAACTGGTCCCAGAAACACGCGCCCGTGCTGTCTCCCCAGGACAGACTAACCTTGGCGCTGCGACGCTATACATCGGGAAGAGCCGGAGCCTGGCCTGGGAGCGGATCGATAGCGCTGGATCTGAGTTACCGCGCGAAGGATCCCAGCGCCTACCGTTTCTATTCCAGACTTCCATACGTCGTGCCTGGATAATTTTATCGGCCTCACGGAAGTCGAGGCTGCGATCGGCAGGCCGTTACTCCGCTATCGCGCTCCGCGCCAGCCTCTTGGCGGAGGAGGCGTGCCCTGCCCCTGCGTTTTTTCTCCACGCTGAACAGCCCGGCGGTACGGTGCAGGGACGCCCATGGAAAGCTCCCGACCGCCAGAGGCGAGGCAATGTTGCGGGTCTGGTCAGACAGCCCATCCTTGCCGCGAAAGACCGATCCGCTGCACGTCCTGCCCTACCTGGCCGGTCTCGGCCTGACGAGCCGCACCCTGGACGACCTGCTGCTGATCAACGCCGACGACACCGAGGAGGAAGTCCACAGCTTCCGCGTCGCCGAGGGCATCGCCGTCAGCATCGCCAGCGACGGCCTCTGGCTCCTGTTCGAGCCCTGATCGCCGGCCGCGTCTGGCCGAATGGCCACCGCCGCTGACTGACACAACGCATGCAACGCCAACGCGGCCGGCGGGGAGTGATCCCAGCCGGCCGCGTCTGTTCCAAACGGAACTACAAGGAGAAAAAAGGAGCCATGAAAGCATACATCAGCGACCTGATCGTCGACGCGGCATCGTCGGCGTTCCGGGGCATCGCCTACGCGTCGGACGCGATCGTCCCGCGGAAAAGCGGGCCGCCGCCAGCTACTCCAAGGGCGGTTGGGCCGCCGCTCGTCCTCGACCTCGCGCTCATCAGGATCGAGATCAATTTCACCCGCTGACGGGGGTCGGCGGCGTCCACGCGGGCGCCGCCGCCTTCCGGCCCTTCAGCACCTGAAAGGAAAACCTATGGCCAAGGCGGCGATCACGCGGAGCCTGATGCGCGACTTTCCCGCCCCGCCCGACGGGGTGGCCAAGCTGCGCATCTTCGACGACAGGCTATCGGGCTTCATCGCCGAGCGGCGACGGAATGGGACCACTTTCTATCTCCGCTACACCGACCTGCGCGGGCGCGGCAGGGAGGTCAAGCTCGGCCGCCTCGGCGACGTCACGGTGGACCAAGCGCGCCACCAGGCCGAGCAGCTCAGGGCATCGGTCAGCCTGGGCGCCGACCCGGTGGCGGAGCGGGCCAGGCGGCGGGCGGTGCCGCTGTTCGCCGACTTCGCGCGGGAAAGATATCTCCCGCACGTGCAGGAGCGGCTGCGCAGCGCCGGCAACGCCGAGGCGCAGCTCAGGCTGCGCATCGTGCCGTTCCTGGGCAGGAAGGCGCTGGACGAGATCACCCAGGACGACGTGGCGGCGCTGCGCCACAGGCTGCTCGCCGAGGGCCTGGCCGGCGCCACGGTCAACCGCCACCTCGCCACCCTGCGCAGCATGCTCAACCTGGCGTTGCGCTGGCAGCTGTACGAGGGCAGGAACCCGGCGGCCTCGCCCGGCATGCTGGCCGAGCAGCACCGCGACCGGTTCCTCACCGCGGCCGAGACCCAGGCGCTGGTGCGGGCGCTGGACGCCGAGCCGTGCCGCGACGCCGCCTCGGCGCTGGCGCTGCTGATCCTGACCGGCGCGCGCAAGCAGGAGGCCCTGCGGGCGAAGTGGGAGCTGGTCGACATGGACCGGGGCGTGCTGACGGTGCCGCTGTCCAAGAGCGGCCGGCCAAGGCACATCCCGCTGTCGCCGTTCGCGGTGCGGGTGCTGGAGGGGCAGGCCGGCCGGCGGATACCGGGCAACCCCTACGTGTTCCCCAGCCGCCGCCTGGAGGGCAGGCCGATCGAGGGGCTGCGCAAGCCGTGGGAGCGGGCGAAGCGGGCGGCGGGGCTGGCGGCGGACCTGCGCATCCACGACCTACGCCACAGCCTGGCCTCGGCCCTGGCCAACGCCGGCACGCCGCTCTACGAGATCGGCGCCGTGCTCGGCCACCGCCAGCTCAGCACCACCACGCGCTACGCCCACCACTCGTCCCAGCGCATGGTCGAGACCGCAACCGCCGCCGCCAGGGCCTGGAACCTGCTGCCGGAGCCGGAGGTCGGCGGGGATCAGTAATGACGATGGAGGGGAGCCGCAGAAGCGGCTTCCCTCCATTTTTTCCCCGCATGGCAAGTCTGTGCCGATTACGGGCGACTGTGTAATTACGGAAGAAGTCCGCGACCCATTCCGGCCATTCGTTGCCCTTGATCTGGACGGTGCAGAAGGGTGGGGAACGGACCTTCCAGCTTGGCGCGACCTATGGCCGGCATGCGCCACCATCGAACGCTCCGCTGCTCCCTGGAAGCGAACATCGCGATCGGTCGCTGTGAATGCGCGAACGGAGACCAATGGCGCGGCCGATGCGTCTTGGGCTACAGTTGTTGGCAACCTGGACTGTTTCCCGGCGGGAAAGCCGGCCGTACTCTACAACACCCGCTTCGCAATCCGGAGTACTGCATGGTCCTAAGCCCTGCCACCCTGTCCAGTCTAGCCAAACTAAAAGCCGCGCTGCAGGACGAGAAGCAGGCGGCAAAATTCGAGCATCTGGTGGCCGCTCTCATCGGTCGACTGGTTGGCGTCGGCGTGGCTGTGGCCAAGACAGGTTTCCAGCATGGGGGAGACGCGGGCACAGGCGGACGCCAGGGGCGACACCTGCGTATCGAGTGCAAGAAGTACGCGGACACGACAGCCCTCAGTGATCGCGAACTGCTCGGCGAGATAGATCAGGCGCTAGCCAATGATCCCGCCATGGAAGCATGGGTACTTGCCGCGACCCGCGATGTGCCGGAGCAGCTCGAGGACATGCTGGCACAGAAGGCGCTGAGCGTCGGCTTACCGATTGTCATCGTCGATTGGAAACGCGACGGCGTCACCGCCTTGGCGGCGCTCTGTGCGTCCGCCCCTGATCTCGTCGAACTCCTATTCTCTGCGGAAGCCGCCAGCCATGCCGCGGCGCTGCAGCCGGTCGTCGGCGATGCCATCGAACATCTTCGGCGCGACTTCAATGCCTGGACCCTGGGATTCGAAAGTCTCCGCACGTTATCTCACGGCCAACTCCAGGAGGTTTGGACATCCCCACGCGCCTCGGCAGCGGCGCTGAACCAGAACGTTGCCGGGGGGGCAACGTGCAAGTTGATCGCTCGACCGTCTGTCTCGGCGGCGCTTGAGGCGTGGTGGTCGGGCCCTGCTGCTAGCGATGCACCAGCTACCGTCCTAGGCGCAGACGGGGTGGGCAAGACCTGGGCGACGCTGGCTTGGCTGGTGGAGCGTGCTAACGCCCAACCCATCGTGCTGTTAATAGCCTCTTCCGCCATCGCGAAGGACCTCGCCTCCATTTCCGTGACCTCGGTCAAGCGCTTTCTGGCGGCGCGCCTCTATGAGGTCCCGGCGGGGTTCGCGACGCTGAGCATTGGTTACGACGCTTGGAGCATCTGCTTAAGCGACCCGCTGACGAGGGTCCGGTTCTGACGGTCTTCTTCGATGGAATGAACCAGGAGCCGTCCCTCCCCTGGACTAACCTCCTCAAAATTCTGCAGGCAGGTCCTTTCGCGAGTCGTGTCCGGGTGATCGTCAGCACGCGCAATCTGCATTTTGAGCAAAAACTCGGTGGCCTACGGAGCCTAGTCGTCCAACCGGTCGTAGTAATTGTTGGGGTTTACGACAATGCGCCAGGTGGCGAGCTGGATCAGCGGCTCGCCCTGGAGGGTTTGACGCGCGACCACCTCCATCCCGACCTACTGGAACTGGCCCGTACACCACGCCTGTTCGATCTGGTCATTCGCCTGAAGGATCATTTGGTCGAGGCTGGCGAAATCACCCTCCACCGGCTACTTTGGGAATATGGTCGCGACGTTCGGGGCGAGCGAGCCGGATCGTCCTTCAGTGAGACGGACTGGCGTGCTTGGCTCAGCGAGATCGCTATGCGCTATCGCGACGGCGCACGTAATTTTTCTATGAAAACACTGGGGGAAACTGCCAGTCGGCCCGATTTGTCTGAGAGCGAAGTATTCGCCCGGCTCAGCGACATCATAGATGGTCAACTCACGACGCCCGGGCCGGGCGGGGTTCATCGCTTTAAGCCAGATGTCGTTGCGCATGCGCTCGGCGCGGCACTATTGGAGCCAGTCCCGTCAGTAGCGCTCGATAGGCCCAACTCGCTGAGCGCGGGGACGCGCACTTCGATTCGCTCAATGCCGAACTTACTCAATGGCTCGACCCGATCGCCAGCCTTGATCAGCGAGCAGAGATTCTACGCGCGTCGGTCTCGATTCTGATAGAGCAGAGCAACGAGGTCGCCACGCCACTAGCCGGGGTCTTGGTCACCGCATGGCTGCAAACTCAAAACCTTCCCGATGGCCATCGCCGAGAGCTGGCCGGCCTTGCGGGCCGGCTCCCCAATGCCCTGCTCGATGCGATCGAGCACTCGTCCGGCTATGCCCAGGCGTCGGCCCGCATTTGGGCGGTCAATGCCCTACGGGCGATTCCCCGGCAGGCCGGTAAGACCCTCGACCGCCTCGTCACGCGGGCTCGGAAATGGCTCGGCGAGGTGTCGCGCGATGTCCGACCAGCTAATCAGACCTCAGAAGACCTCGAACGCCATCGCGCTACGCGGTTCAGAGACCGGATTGGTGTGGACGCCTCAGGACCAGTTCAGGCCGTAGGCATCGATCTGGTGCTAGTGGACATGAGCGATGGCGCGGTTGCCCAGACTGTCCCCTCGATCCTGGAAGGCTTCCCCCTGACGACGACGGTGACGGCCTTCGAAACCGCCGCTGTGGCCCTGGCTGCGGGCGGCCGAAGCCCTGTTTGGGATGGCCTCAGATGGCTGTGCCTGCTGAACGAGGTGGATCTGATGCAGACGGCGGAGGCCCTGCGTGTGCTTTCAGCGTCGGTCGCAGCGCGGACGGCCGAGTTTGGCGTCAATCCCGCCCTGCCGGCCAAGGCTGCCTCCTTGCTTCTGTGGTTGACCGGCGAAGAGGCCGATGAGGTCGCGGCGTCGGAGCTCGGACCAGAGCTCCAGCGGTTCCCCACCTATGAGGCCGACTACTTGCCTAATCCGGGCCGCAGCTTCTTCGCTCTGGAGCGACGCCATGCGACGGGAGTGTTGTGTGATACGAGCCTGCCGCTGCTATTACGCGTCAGGCGTACCAGCGAGCTTTGGCTGGACCCCACCTTCGAACCGCCGCAGACCTTTACAGTAGAGGCGCGAACCCTGGTGGCATCCTTCGACGGCACCAAACTTGACTGCAATGCCGGCAACACGATTGACGATCATAATTTTGAGTTCTTCGAACTCGTCCTCGCACGCTGTGCACCTGAGCAACTGGCAGCGATCGTGCGCGCCAAGCTCACGCGGACCGATGCCCCGCCCGAGTCGCGCTACTGGCGCGCCATTAAGGCCCCCACGCATTTCGTCCTCGCTGGTCCCGCCGAGGCCGTGGCGGCTCGGGTGCTGCGTCTGTCATCCCGCGAGACTGATAGCGGTAATGAGCTGTACGCCTCTTCTCAGCTCCTGTTGCTCGAACTTCACTCGGAGGGCGGCGCCCGCCAGATCGGAACCATGATGGATGCCGAGCTCAAGGACATCCTTCTCGATTACGTCCACATTCAACAACCGATACCGCAGGACCAGGCCGAAGCGCTCCTTGCGCGATATGGGACAGGCTCGCAGGCGCAAAGGCGCAAAGGCGCAAAGGCGCAAAGGCGCAACCTGATCTCCCTACTGCAGGCTGCCAGGTTCGAGAAGAGCGACATACTGTGGGATTGGCTGAAAGGAATTACCCGCGGGTCCGAGAGCGAACTTCATGGCGTTGCTTTCCGGGCGCTGGCAAGCGCCGACAGCCCACGATTTGGCCGTGAGCTGCTGAATCAAGACTGGTCCTGGTCGCCGAGCGGGGACTATTGGGTGAACCACTACGGATCTGATGCCCTCATCAAGGCGACTCTTGCGACGCCGTTTGATCAGGTGGTGCCGCGCTTAGCGCCTTGGCGGCTCCTGGACGCGGCGCGCACGCGTGGCGAAGATCCTAACGAAGTGCGGATGGCGGCCAGTATTCTGAGTGCCGTGCTCGCGGCTGATGGTCTGACGGCGCCGGATCCCGGCGCCCTCTTGACGGTCGACCGAACCGTTGACGGTGCAGGTCCCGCTTTCTTCTCGATCGCGCCGATCGATTTGCCGCAGAGCCCGGATGATTTTGCCAGCAATCTGCGCCGCGCCATGGACCCCAAGGCACAGCAAGACGCATGGCAGCGTGCCTTCAATACCGCGACTGCGCGGATCAGCCACGCGCGGGCGGCGGGGGCTAGCCTCTATCTCGCCAACATTGCTGCAGAGGATATGGTGCTGGTCGTGCGCCACGCGCCGGAGTTCGTCGAGCTGTGGCTGGAGGGCGCGGCTGATGGAACAAGCGACTTTCGTCGCCGCGCGACGCTCGCTGAATGGGCCTTCCTGGCGCTATGCGAAGCGCTCATGCGCCATGATCCCGATCAAGGTGTCCTGCTATGGCGCGCGCTGAAGCACGCCCTAACCACCCGCTTCATCGGTGCGGCCAAGGTGGACGATATGGTCCAAATGGTTTTTCGGGTGCCCACCAGCCCGGCGGTGGCTACCCTGCGGGCTGAACTGTTGGGGCTGGACTACAGTGGGACCGACAAGGACCTGTTCGACTTGGCGCTCGCGGCAAACCTGAACGGCCAAGGCGAATGGCTCGCCGCCGCGATTGCTAAGGATGCAGCGTCACCGTTCGCTTGGCGGCATAAACGGGCGATGGTCCTAGAAGGATTCACCGTGAACAATAGTCTACCGCAACCCCTGGCTTGGCCGGACGGTCCCCCGCGGACGGATTACGACGAACTGAGGCGCCGCTCCGCGCGCTTCCGTTATTTGGAGGCATGTGCCCATCACTGGTGGCAATGCTACTTGGCCGCACCTGACGCCGAAACCGCCTACGCCGCATGGGTCCTTTTCGTCCGAGCCGCAGATCGGCGCGCTTGGGCCTGGGTGCAGCGAGACTCTGATTCGGCTAATGGTCAGGACGCTTTCTTCCAGATGAAGATGACCCACGCGGCGATCAACAAAAGCAACGTCAGCCAGTGGATGGAAAAGCGTGAAGATAAGCTCGACAAGAATTTTCTAGGTCACACAGTACAAAATGGTGTTGGCCCGTGGGGCAAGGCTACCACTTGACGATTGATGTCCACGTTAGAAGGCGTGGCCGGGTGTAAACGGCGGGTTAGGAGCGCCAATCTCCGCTTTGGGGCGGTGGCTTACCGTATCGAGTGGCGGCGATGGGTCAGGGAGGGCCGCCATATGCCCAGTTCCTGGCGAATGGCCGCCTTNNAACCTGCTGCCGGAGCCGGAGGTCGGCGGGGATCAGTAATGACGATGGAGGGGAGCCGCAGAAGCGGCTTCCCTCTATTTTTCCCCGATTGGTCCGGTGGATCGGCTGTTGTTGCAGCGTCAACGTATGGGCTCGACTATGACGGTTCCGACCTTGTCGCCACGCTCGACCGCGGCATGCGCGGCCGCGGTCTCGTGTAGCGGGAACGTTGCGGCGACCGAGAGTATACGGTCACCGGTCGCGGTCCAGCGTGTGATATCGGATTGGGCGCGCCGTCTGGCCTCCAGCGGGCTGGTCGGCAGGATCATCGGATACAGCGAGATGTTGCGGAACATCAGCGTGTGGACCGGCACTTGCGGGGTGCGGTTCCCATTGGTGGCATAGATCGCGATGCTGGCGCCGTCACGCAAGCCGGGTAGTGCGGCATGCATGTTGCCCCCGAAATCCACCTCTACGACGTGATCGACGCCGGCACCTCTGGTAACCTCCAGCAGCCTGGCAGCGACGTTCTCGTCGCGGTAGTTGATCACGTGATCGGCGCCGGCGGCGCGGGCACGCTCAGCCTTCACCGGTGAACTGACGGTGGCAATCACCGTGGCGCCCGCCCATTTGGCGAGTTGCACGGCATAGTTACCGACTGCGCCGGCCGCGCCGGTGACCAGAACGACGCGGCCTTGCACGGGTCCGGCAATGAACAGGCAGCGATGCGCGGTCATACAGGGAATACCAAGCGTGGCACCCTGGGCGAAGGACACATTGTCGGGGAGCAGTGTCACGAGGTCGGCAGAGAGGGCAATGTATTCGCTAGCGGTGCCCATCCAGCGACCGTTGCGCTGACCATTGTAGAGCCAGACCCGGCGACCGAGCCAGGTCTTGTCCACACCGGGGCCAACCTGATCGACCACACCAGCGCCGTCGCTGTTCGGGACGATGCGTGGATATTCCATGGCGTTGTGGCTGCCGTCGCGGCGATTGCAGTCCGAGGGGTTCACGCCGGAAGCGTGCAAGCGGACGCGAAGTTCGCCGAGTCCGGCCTCCGGCGTCAGGAGTTCGCCGACGGTCAAGACCTCGGCGGCGGGGCCCTGTCTGTCGTACCATATGGCGCGCATTGATCATCCTCTCGAGGTTGTTGGCACGACTCTAGCCGACATTGCCGCGTGGCCGCCGTCGCCAGCCTCGTTACCGGGCGCTCCGGCGGCCACCCCAAACATGGTGCCACGCCAAACGATGAACTAACATTCCAAACGGACCACTCTACGGGGGCCGGTCACATCCACGCCACCGCGCTGATGATTACCAACAGCACGATCACGGTCTCCGCGCTGGGTGGTTTAGGAGATCTTCACCGGCGGATAGCCGCCATTCGGCAGTTGCGCGTTGGCGTTGAACAGCTTGATGGCGTCGTCCCGGAAGCCGTTGTGGTCAGTGGGCGTGTAGCTGAACGGGCCATACGGCGCATTGATGATGGGGATGGATTCCAGCGCCGCCTTGACCTTGAAGGGATCGGTGTCGCCCGCCTTGGTCACACCGGCGGCATAGATCGTCACCGCCGCGTTGCCCCGCAGGGGGGCGTGCAGGCCAGCGGCTAGATGCGGGCCGATCGCATCTTTGTGCTTGTCGAGGAACGCCTGGACATCGGCCGACAGCCTGCCCTGGGCATCGACGGTCTGGTGCGCGTAACCGATGCCGTAAACCTTGTCCCAATAGGACCGCTTGGTCAGCAGATCGGCGACCTGTTTCTGCAGTATGACGGGTTGGCCCGTGATCGGCACGTTCCAGTTCTGCTCGCCACACGCGTTGATGAGACGGGCAGTGAACCCGGTGGCGGCAGTCCAAGTGGTGATCACGTCGGCGCCGGCCGCCTTCGCCTTCAGCACCTCGTCGGTGACGTCGGGCTTACTGGGATCGGCGGTTGCGGTGTAGACCGGCTTGAGATTGTAGCCGGCCAGGTATTTTGTCGCTGTCTCGCGCGACAGCACACCATAGCCGGTGTTGTCGTTGATGATGGCGACCTTGGTTTTCTTCAGCTCCTCGACCATGAACTTCACAGCCACCTTGATCCACTGGCTGTTGGTATTGATGTAACGAAAGGCCAGCGGATATTTCACCGGATCGATCAGCTCCTCGACCGTGCCGCCAAGCAGCTGCAGCTTCTTGGCACCGGCAACGATGCCGAGCGTCGGCAGCCCCTCGCCGCTGGTGGCCGGGCCACAGAGTATGTCGATATTCTCGTTGTAAACGAGTTCCTTCGTGAAGCTGACCGCCTTGGACGGATCACTGGCGCTGTCGCGCGCGATGATTTCCAGCTTGCGGCCGAGCAGGCCACCCTGTTCGTTGAGGTCGGCCACCTTCATGCGAAAACCTGCGTCCATCGCCAAGGAGTCGGCGGCGAACATGCCGGAGACGGCGGCAATCCAACCCAGCCGGATCGGCTTGTTCTGCGCGATCGCCGGCATGGCGAGGCTGGCGGCAAGACTCGCTGCGCCGGCGCCCTCGATCAGGCGGCGGCGTCCGATACGCGGTGAGTTTGGCATGGTGTCCTCCGGCGGTCCGCCTGCATGGGCTGTGAGTCAGCGTCGCTTTCGGTCGATCGTATGCACGCCGGTGCTGCGTGGCAATAGGTGTAGCAGCTTGCACAGCCTATGCCGCCAGTCTCACCATGGCCGCGCAATCCCGCGCAAAACCCGCCGAGGCTCTAATGGTCGCTGGATGACAAACCAGCGGCAGGTCAGGATCTCTGTGCTGGATGACAAACCAGTGGCAGGTCACAGGGTACCGAGATCGCATGAGATCGTGCGCTAAAGATAGGCCCGAAGACCCACTCGAATCTCGATGACCTTCTTATGCCACGCCAATAGGTTGCCGATGATATCTATCCCTACCGGCACGAGTTCTTGCAGAGGAACGGCCATTAGCGAGAGTGCGAAGAGCGTCAACTCCCGATGGGATGGCTGCGCCCGGAGCAAAGGCCTCCACATCGTCTCGGTCGTTTCGCAAGTTTCCATGAACAACATGTACGAATCCCGATTGGGATGCACACAGTCGCACAAAGCGTCATAGAATATCCTGGGCGTTCGGTCGCCGTATGCGCGCGAGAATTTCAAAGCGTCGATCGCCGTAAGCACATTGACCTGCTCCAAGCCTGGAGGAACTTTTTTCGAGTCTGCGGCGAGTGCCTCGCCCGTGAAAACCAACCAGTTCCATTTGGTAAGTTGCGGCTGTGCCCGAAGCTTGCTCATCGCGGCCAGGATCGTCTGGAGCGCTGCGGAGTAGGTTTTGCTGCTCGACACGCTTGTCGACGCTGCAAGCATGCTTGGTGTCAAAGCAAACAGCGCTTCGAGTTGCGGCTTGAGTTTTCGAGTTGAATGAGCAATGGCTGCGTAGGTTTCGATTACTGCTCTTGTCGCTGAGATCGCGACCGTGAACCGCTTACGATTGAGCCCATCGACTGCGTCCTCCACCAGGGCCGCCAATTTATAGGCGTTGCCGTGCGCGACGAAGCCAAGCGTGGCGTCGACGTCCTCGAGAGCTCCCGCAACAAGGCGTAGCGGTTGTCCCGGCGGACCGAAGGCGGCTGGATTTGTGTCGATCCTTATGTTGGCCTGCCATTGATTTGGTACACTGCGCAGCGTCGCCAGCGCGTCGCACAATATGCGGTCCAGCTGACGTAATTCAGGACCGGCGAACTTGTCCAGCTCGCCACTTTCAATCGCCTGAAGGACATGCTCGGCGAGAACGCTACCTCGGGTCATGGACGACTCCTACGCGCCATACCCGATTAGCCGGATGGCTGCGTGAGCCCAGCTTAGCTCGTTCTCTCTGCGTTTAGGTATGCCGCAGAGCCGGAGCTCATGTCGCTTGCTGCTGCGGGCGCCGCAAACCTGGCTCTCATCGGCATGTCATCCCTGTGCTCCGCCCGGAGCGATCC
>PKWQ01000043.1 GCA_003133265.1 Acetobacteraceae bacterium | reverse complement strand
CGCGATCCGCCTTCTACCAGGCAAGCGGCGCGTATGGCTTCCGTGACCAGCTTCAGGACGGCATGGCTCTCGCCCCCGTGCGCCCGATGATGACGCGCGAGCACCTGCTGCGCGCGGCGGCGAGGCAGTTCATCGAGGGTGACGTACAGCATTGGTGGCTGCCGCATTCCGGTCAGGGAGTGCGCACGCGCATCTCTGACGATCGGGCATGGCTCGCCTACACGGTCGCGCATTATGTCGGTGCAACCGGAGATATGATCGTTCTCGATGAGCTGGTCCCGTTCCTGGAAGGCCAGGCGCTGGAGGCAGGGGAGCATGACAGCTTCTTCCATCCGACCGTCTCCGACCAGACCGCCACCTTGTTCGAGCATTGCGCCCGCGCCCTNNACGACGGCATGAACCGCGTCGGCGAACGGGGCCAGGGCGAGAGCGTCTGGCTCGGTTGGTTCCTGCATGCCACGCTAACGGCCTTCGCTCCGCTTGCCGAGGCGCGTCACGAAACGGTCCGCGCCGCGACATGGCGCGCGCACGCGGTCGGGCTGCAAGCGTCGCTTGAGCGCGAGGCATGGGATGGCGACTGGTACCGGCGAGGCTTTTTTGACGACGGCACGCCGCTTGGCTCGGCGACAAGCGACGAATGCCGAATTGATTCTATCGCGCAGTCCTGGGCGGTGCTCTCGGGCGCGTCGGAGCCCAAACGGGCGGGCCGCGCCATGGTGGCGGTCGAGCGCTAGCTGATCCGACCCGAGGACGGCTTGGCGCTGCTGTTTGCCCCGCCGTTCGACAAGACCTCGCTCGATCCCGGTTATATCAAGGGTTATCCGCCCGGCATCCGCGAGAATGGCGGCCAGTACACCCACGCCGCTCTGTGGTCGGTGATGGCGTTCGCGGCACTCGGCGAGGGCGGCAAGGCGGCCGCTCTGTTTTCGCTCCTCAACCCCATCAATCATGCCCGCACACGGGCAGACGTGCACCGCTACAAGGTGGAGCCCTATGTCGTCCCCGCCGATGTCTATGCAAGACCGCCCCATGTCGGGCGGGGAGGCTGGACTTGGTACACGGGCTCCGCTGGATGGATGCAACGCGCCGGCATGGAGAGCATTCTCGGGGTGCGTCTGCATGGCGACGTTCTGCATCTCGATCCGTGCATCCCCAGGGCATGGACGGGCTTCGAGATATCGCTTCGACACCGTTCGGCACGATATGAGATCCAGGTCGAAGATCCCGATGGCATTGGACGAGGCATTGCCTTCGCCTCCGTCGACGGAAACGTCGTCATGGAGCGACCGTTTCGCCTACGGCTTGTAGATGATGGCGCCACGCATCGGCTGAAGGTTCAGCTGGGGTGATTGGTGCACAGTATCGAAAATATTGATGGGGCGGACGGCCCCCGCTCCCGGCATCAAAGTGCCTAAGGTAGCCGTTGGTTGTGTGTCGGCGTGAGGTTCCGACGCCGATTGGCGCGACGCCCGTTTGATTTTTCGACATTTGACGGAGCACGTTGCGGGCGCTTATTCACACTCGTCGGTCGATGATCCGTTGAACGCGGCAATTTTCCGTCCCCCGCTTATCCCCCGCCGGGATAGGCGGCTATCCTGGGTAGTCGTGGGTGAATAAGGGATCGAAGGCGGGTGGCCGTTGACTTCAAAGTGACTGAACCGGCTCGATAAAGGGGTATTTCGCCCCATCGGTCCTATCCACTCTTCGAACTTTTAATCTTGGGGCCCTGGGGTCGAGTCCCAGCGGGCTCACCAAGGCGACCAACGCGTTTCGGCGATCGGCCCTCGGGCCGGCCCGGCGCGTCCCACGCTCTTCCCCCGAAATCACTGCCGTGAGCTGCTACTGGTCTTGCGACACCTGGTTTAGGTGTTTTGTTGAAATCGGAGGGTTCAGATGGGACGACGATTGTTTAGCCGAGAGTTCAAGCTTGAGGCGGTGCGGTTGGTCAGGGAGCGCGGGGTGTCTGTCGTGCAGGCCAGCCGGGACCTGGACGTTGGCGAGAATGTACTGCGGCGGTGGGTCAAGGAGTTCAGCCTCGACCCAGCGCAGGCCTTCCCCGGCCAGGGGCAGTTGAAGCCGGAGCAGCTGGAGATTGACCGGCTTCGCCGCGAAGTGACGAAGCTGAAGGCGGAGCGCGATATCCTAAAAAAAGCCACGGCCTACTTTGCGAGGGAGTCGACATGAAGTTCGGCTTCATCGCGAAGCACCGAGGGATCTGGCCGGTCCGATGGCTTTGCGCGGCACTCGGTGTGTCGCGCAGCGGGTTTCATGCCTGGCTGACGCAACCCACGAGTGCCCACTCACTCGCCGACGAAATACTGGCCACCAAGGTGCGGGCCAGCTTCGTGGCCTCCGACCGGACCTACGGCGCCAGGCGCGTCTGGCACGACGTTCTGGCCGGTGGTGCCGCCTGCGGGCTGCGCCGCGTCGAGCGGTTGATGCGTGTCCAGGCCCTGCGTGCCCGGCCGCGCCGACGGGGAGTGCCAGCTGATACAGGCGTGCGGTGCAAAGACGCCATGGCTGCCAACGTGCTCAACCGCCAGTTCACGGCGCAGGCGGCGAACCAGAAATGGGTGGCCGATTTCACCTATATCTGGACGGCCGAAGGCTGGCTTTACGTCGCTGCCGTGCTTGACTTGTTCTCTCGCCGTGTTGTTGGCTGGTCAATGAATGCGACAATGACCGCTCAATTGGTGACTGACGCGCTGATGATGGCGATCTGGCGCCGTGGCAAACCGGATGCGCTGCTGCATCACTCTGATCGGGGCAGCCAATACGCCAGTGAGCCGTTCCAGAAGCTCATGGCTGACAACGGGGTGGTGTGCAGTATGAGCCGGTCGGGCAACGTCTGGGACAACGCCGTGATGGAGAGCTTCTTCTCATCGCTGAAAACCGAGCGTGTTGCATGCAAGGTCTACCGGACCAGAGACCACGCACGTGCCGACGTGTTCGACTACATCGAACGCTTCTACAATCCGAGCCGCCGCCACTCGACCATCGGGTATGTCAGCCCTATGGAGTTCGAGCGGATGGCCGGCTCGGCTTAAGGAACGTGTCCACGAAACCAGCAGCAGCTCAAGTTGCTCGACGGTGAGATCTTCTACTCCCTGAAGGAAGCCCAAACGGTCATCGAAGCCTGGCGACGGCACTACAACACCATCCGGCCACATTCAGCCTTGGGCTATCGCCCGCCTGCTCCCGAGGCAGTACCGTGGCCACTGTCGCCAGCCTCGTTACCGGGCGCTCCGGCGGCCACCCCAAACATGGTGCCCCGCCAAACGATGAACTAATATTCCACCCGGACCACTCTATGGGGGCTGGTCATCACGCGGATCACGCTCATCCAGCCATTCAGCTATCTCGGCATCTGGCCGATTGGCATCGGCGGCGAGATAGAGGAAAGCCCCGAGGGCATGGATTGCGGGGCGGGGAGCGAAAGCGACACGACGTAGCAGGCTGGGACGGATGCGGAGCAGGATCGCCATTCGCGTGCAGTGATCGCCGAAAACCCGGAGGATCGGCGCACGCTCGCGGTGGTAGGAAAGTTCCGCCATGGGAATATGGTAGACCAGAATTCCGTTCCGTCTACCGAAAATTGGGATACGCTTTGGCGGCTGGCGGGCAAAATTGGGCTTGTCGTGTCATGACTAGACCGCCGTGATCTGTCGGGGAGGCCGTCGGGCGGATGATCTCGGGCAATCCCCACCCGACGCTCGTAGAGTACGGGATGGGGTTGGTAATCAGGAGGCGGCGTGATCGGAGCCTTGTGGCCGGTTTCATCTCGACAGTAAGTTTGCCGTTTCGGTTGGCTCCTGATAGACTTTGCGCCCCAGTCGTTTCCCGGAGGACGAGCTTCGTGAACCTGATAGTTCTTATCATTGTCCTAATGATCCTGTTCGGTGGCGGCGGCTTCTACTACGGCGGCCCGTATGTCGGTGGCGGGCTTGGCACCGTCCTCCTGATCATACTAATCGTCTTGCTACTGCGAGGATGAACGGCGCCCCAAAGGGCAACCGCCCCGCCGAACATGGCAGCGGCTCCCTCATTAATTGCCGACGACACGCCCGGTGATGCCGATCTTCCTGGTAGCGTGCGTCAACCTGGTGCAAATGCAGGCGCGCGTTGAGGCGGCAATGTCGGGGCCGGGTTGAAAATCCGCTTCAGCAGGTCACGTGGAAGAGACCGACCTTTTTGCCATGGGCCTTGTTGAAGGCATGGATCGCTTCGGGCGTCGGGGCGACCACCACTTCGCAGCCTTTTTCGGCAAGGTATGCCGTGGCCTCGGGGGAGAGATGGGCGCAGCCCTGCTGCCCGGCACCGAGGATGAGTGTGTCGCAGCCTTTCTCGAAAACGAACTCCGCTTCCTCCTTCGACACGATATGCGAGGTGCCGTAGAGCTTCTTCGACAGCTTCTTCTTGCGCTTCACCACCTCGCCCGAAAGGCGCACGACGACGTCGTGGTCATAGGTCTTTCCACCGATCGTGATCTCGCCGAACGCCGTGCCATCGATCCGCATGGCCCATCCTCCTGTCTTCAGCACCTGCAGGCGCGGGTTCTCGGGCAGAATCGGGAGCCGCCGGAGACGCCGGCTGGCCGCGGCCCTGATGACCGGCGGATGGCGACGGCTTCATCGCACGGCCCAAGAAAATGAGGCGGTGAGCATCGCACGGGTGTCGTAGCAGCGCCAAGTTTTCAAACAGACTACTACACGGTTATCGACGATGGGGCCGAGGGCGGAGCAACGCGCTACCGCCCGACCGTGCACTACGCCTAGCACCCCTGTGACGACGCGGTGCTGTCGCTGCACGAACTGACCGGCAAGAACTGGCACGTGCAGGCCGAGCAGCGGCTGATGATGCAGGAGATCGTCCGCGGTATCGACGAGCTGGGTGCGCTGCTGATGGGTCATGCGCGCGGCGCCTATTGGTACGGCTCGCGCCTGTCGATCGAGGAGGCCCGCCGGTTGGCCCCGCATAACAACGCGATCTCCTTGCAGGTGACGGCGGCGGTGCTGGGCGGCATGGTCTGGGCAATCGAAAACCCCCAAGCCGGCGTTGTGGAGGCCGACCATCTCGACCACGTTCGGATCCTGGAGGTGGCTAAGCCGTATCTCGGCGAGATGGCCGGGGCGTACGGCGACTGGACCCCTCTGACCGATCGCGGCGGGCTGTTCCCCGAAGAGCTGGACGGCGCCTGCTCCTGGCAGTTCGGCAATTTCCGCGTGGCCTGATCGGGCGAAAGGGGCGGGTCGCTTCTCGCGCGGACCCGCCAAAAAGCTAAAGGCCGAAAAAGCAACGAAAAATAGCCATCGCGCGGATCTCCCGCCAGCCTTTGTCGCCGATCAGCCGAACCGGCCGGTTACATAGGCCTGGGTGTGCTCGTTGCCGGGACGTACGAAAATCTTCTCGGCGGTGCCAAACTCAAGTACCTCGCCGAGATATATGAACGCCACATCATCGGAAATGCGCGCCGCCTGCTGCATGTTATGCGTCACGATGACGACGCAGTGGCGCGGGCGATGCACAGGCGCTGCTGCTGGCCGCCGGAAAGCCGGAGGGCGCTATGCTTGAGATTGTCCTTCACCTCGTCCCAAAGTGCCGCGCGACGCAACGCCACCTCCACACGCTCATGCAGCGCTGATCTCGACAGGTCATGATGCGCGAACGGAAATCTTCTCGACATCCGCGCCTTCTGCGGCGTGCCGGCCATGCGCGAGCGCGACGGAGTTGACGGACGCGGCATCCCGTGCCGCTACAGACAGCTGCGCAGAATGCATGCCGGCGTTCATCGTGATGCCTTATCAGATGGCCTGCGCCATGCTCGGGCTTTTCGGGTGGTTGGCCCCACCGCCGCCTGCCAGCCCTTGATCACGGCAAGTTCCTGCTGTGGGCGTTCGGTGATCGCGGTTAACTGGCCGGCATAGATGGCGCCGTCATTGCCGTCGACCGACAGGAAGCTGCCCTCCGGCAGTTCCCGACCGCCGATCCGGCAGACCCGCCGGTCCATGTCTGTCGTCAGGTCCGGGCAGCCGACCAGACACACTTTCCCAAGCTGCCGCGCCACCACGGCGGCATGGGAGGTCCGCCCGCCGGTGGCGGTCAAGATCCCGGCGGCGGCGGCCATGCCCTCGATATCGGCGGTCGAGGTTTCTCGGCGCACCAGGATCACGGACGCACCCGATGCCGCCATCCGCCCGGCCGCATCCGAGTCGAGCGCGATGGCGCCGCTCGCCACCCCGATGCCGGCGATGTCGGCCCGTGCCAGCGGCTCGGGCAGCGGCGGGGCGAACCGGGTGCGCCCGACGGCGGCGATGTCGACCTCATGCAACTGCGCCAGGGCCTCGTCGGGGCCGATCAGCCCTTCCTCGGCCATGGCGACGGCGATGCGGATCGCGGCCCACGGCGTGCGCTTGGCGCGGCGGGCCTGCAACAGATAGAGCCTGCCCGCCTCGATGGTGAATTCGAAATCCTGCGCGTCGCGGAACAACAGCTCCAGCTCGTGACAGGTCTTCTCCAGTTCCGTCCAGATGTTCGGCAGGATGCGGCGCAGACGCGCATTGTCGCGCAGCACCTGCCGTCCGGCGACCACATCCTCGCCCTGGCCGTTGAACTGGAAGTCGAAATAAAACTCGCGCTCCCCGGTCGCCGGATTGCGGGTGAAGCCGACGCCGGCGCCCGATGCGCCGCCGGCATTGCCATAGACCATGGCCTGGACCGTGACCGCCGTCCCGGCGTCGTCGTCGATCCCGTTCAGCTTGCGATAGCTCGCCGCCTTCGGCGCGTCCCAGGAACCCAGCACCGCGCGCGCCGCTTCCATCAGCTGAACCGCCGGGTCGGCCGGAAACGGGCTGCCAGCCTGGGCCTGGTATTCCTCCAGCATGGCCTGCGTCAGCCGGCGGAGGCTGAGATGATCCAACTCCCGCTCGCTCGCCGCGTCGATGGCGGCGAGCGCGTCGGCAACCAGCGCGTCGAACGGCACCGCTGGCAGTCCCGCGACCACTTCCGCATAACCCTGCACCAGCCGGCGGAAGCTGTCCCATGCCAGGCGCGGGTTGCCGGTCTGGCGGATCAGCCCGTCCACCGTCTGCGGATTCAGCCCGATATCCAGCACGGTCTCCATCATCCCCGGCATCGACACCGCAGCACCCGAGCGTACCGAGACCAGCAACGGCCGGCGGGCGATCCCGAAACCGAGACCGCTTGCCGCCTCCAGCCGCTTGATGCCGCCGGAAAGCGCCTCGCGCAGCAGGGTTTCATCCAGCGTCCCCCGCCGGTGCAGCCGGCACCAATCGGTCGGGAGCACGAACCCTGCCGGCACCGACAGGCCGGCGGCGACCATGCGCATCAGATTCCACGCCTTGTTGCCGACTTCTTCCTTGCCGCCGGGGGGCGGCTTCTCGTTCGGCAGGATCGGGTAGAACGGCTGCATCGTGCGGCTCCGGCCTAATGCGTGCCGTCACCCAGCACATGGTCGCGCAGGATGTAGCTGGCGTATTTCAGCGCGTCCGCCGACGCCTCCAGCCCCGCGCCAATCGCGGCGTAAAGATGCAGCTGGCGGAAATCACGCGCTTCCTTGATGGCAGCCTTGGTCAGCGCGCGCTCGGCGTCGTCGGCCTGATGCTCCAGCTCGGCGACACGGTCGATCGCGATCAGGAAGTCATCGGTATCCTCGCGCGAGCCGGGTGCCTTCAGATGGGTGGCATGACCCAGCGCCTTCACCCATTCCTGCACCGCTTCCATCACCACGTCCGCCAGCGTCTGCAACGCTTCCAGGGCCACGCCGTCCGCCTTGCCCTCCGCCAGCAGGCTGAGCAGGAAGGCGACATCTTCCAACTGATCCGCCACGTCGTCGGCAGCCTCCAGCAAGTTCACGAAGACGGCGTAGTCCGGACGCAGGTGCACAGCCTCGCGCGCGGCGATCACCAACTGGTCCGCGTCATGCTCGAAATGCCGGGCCCGTTGCGCCAGCTTGCCTAGATCCGTCTCACCCGTCACCGCCGCCAGCACGCCGTCGCGCACGAGACTGGCGATCTCGAAGATCAGTCCGGCATGGTCCGAGGCCACGCCGAGCAGCTGCCGTTCGCCGCCGCTGAACAACGTCCTGAGCTCAGCGGCGATGCGATCGCCGATCAGCGAGCGCGAGCTGTGCGTGCGCAACCCCTCGGTCGCGGTCATCAGCACGAAGCGGACGAAGCTCGCCGCCTGCTCGTCGCCGAGCACATCGCACAGCCGGTCGCCGAAATGCATCGCCGTGCCGGCGGTGACCTCGATCGCCTGGTTGATCAGCCGCGCGCCGCCCAGTTCCAGGAAGCCGCGATGGCCGATCTGGTTCTCGGCGGCCCAGGACAGCACCTCCAGCCGCTGCGGGCCGCGCAGGAAGCCGCGCAACCGCTTGCGCGCGCGGTTCCAGTCGATCAGGAACACCAGCAGCGAGCCGAGGAACTCCAGATAGGCGCGGCAATCCTGCTCGTCGACCGCCTGATAGGTGCCCACGGCCAGATGGAATGGCTGACCGGCCGCCAGTACCGCGGACTGTTCCATGCGTCCTTCGTTCCAGGACACGGCGCGGCGCGCCAGCATCTGGCGGAAGAATGCCAGACGCTCTAAATGCACGTCGGTACAGGTGATGGTGACGCTCAGACCCTCGACATGGATCACGATCACATGCGCGTCGGTGGTGCCGATATCGTTCTGGATCACCAGCCGGTCGCCGGATCGCATCGCCGTCGTGCCGAGGCCCGGATGGCTGAACTTGAGCCCGGCGGTTCGGTTCAGGCCGGCCATGAACGCCTGCACGCGCGGGCGGTCCGCATCCGTCAGATTATAGACGGCGGCCCCGTCCAGCATTTCCTCCGCCAGCGCCGCCTGGAGCACATTCAGTTCCTTGTGCAGGTCCATGACCAGCTGATGCAGGCTGTCATCGTCCCGCGCCTTGCCCTTGTGCGCGCCCTGGCGCCGAGCGGCGCGGGTCATGTCCGCGATCGCGGAGCCGTCGACGATGTCCTCTGCACCCACCGGCAGCGCGGCGAGGCGGTCTTTCAGCCGGTCCGCATAGCCGGGCTTGCCCGCCGCCAAGACGGGGACCGCCATGACCTGCATGTCCGCGGTGATGCGCGCCTTGATCAGCCCGTAGCCGGGCATCCGATAAAGCTGCCCCTGCGCCTGGGTGGCAGCGATGACACTGTCCAGCTCTGGCTGGTCCACGCCACAGCTCAGCCGTTCGCGCTTGAGGGTGACCGCCGGCTGGTCCGGATGGTCGGCGTGAGCGAACGCCATCTGCAACAGCGAGAAGCAGTATTTGACCCGGTCGTTCGCCGCCAAGGCCGCGTCGAGCTGGGCCAACGGCCTCAGCTCAGCCTCCCCGATCGCCTCAAGAACCTGCGTTTTCATCGGTCTCGCGCCCGATCCATTTTGGGAGTGGCGCGAGACTATCCGCCCGCCGCGGACGGCACATTGACCTGCGTCAAGCCCGTCCCGGCCTGCTTGCCCTCAGATCATCAACTCGATCAGAAACGGCCCGTTGCGGTTCAGCGAGCTGGCCAGCAGGTCGGCGAAACACTTGCAATTGTCCGCCTGCGCCGCTTCCACGCCTATGCTCTTGTTAAGCGCCTCCCTCCAGAGAAGTTTGGATCCTGGTTGCTATCGCGGCAGTAATATCTTCTGCAACCTCGGCCATCTTGCTTCAGGCGGGGATGCGGCGAACCGCAGCATCTACTGGCAACAGAATTGTCAGAGCCAGGCATATCCTCAACATGGCGGCCGATCCCCACAGACAGGCTTGCAGCCCGCCCGTCTGGGTCATAATGCCTGACAAGAGAATACCGATGAGGCGCCCTGCGGCGTTCGCCGCGTAGTAGAAGCCGACATCCTCGGCGGCCTTCTCTGAGCCGGCGTAGGCCAGGATCAGATACGAATGCGGCGAGGAGATGACAGCGAAAACGAGACCAAAGACGGCAAGTCCCACAACCACCAGCAGATCGGGACGCGCGATGCCCGGCAAGGTGAGCGTCAGCGCCGGACCAACCGGTATGACGGTGAGCGCCGTGCCTCAGATCTTCGCAGCGGGAACCTCACGGGACAGACCATCGGTGCTGCGGGTAACCAGGGACGGGGCCACGGCCTGAACGGCGCCGTAACCGATCGTCCAGAGCGCCAGGAAGCCGGCGACTTCCATATAGCGCCAGCCATTGGCATAGAGAAACACCGGCAGCCCGACCACAAACCACACGTCACGCGAACCGAACATGAAGATGCGGGCAGCGGCCAGAAGATTGATGGCGCGCGTCTTGGCGAACAGCTTACGGAAGCTCTTGGACGACTTCGCCTTGCCAAGCGCGGTTGGCAGCGACAGCACCACGCCCACAAGGATCATGGCCAGGATCGCCGCCATCAGCCAGAGGGCCGGGCGGAAGCCGGCAAATTGCAGCAGCACACCGCCGACGAAGAATCCAGCTCCCTTGGTGGCGTTCTTCGACCCGGTGAACCACGCTACCCAACGGAACAGCTGTCCGGCACCGTCGGCGGAGGTTGCCTTGATGGCGCTCTTCGATGCGGTCTTGGTGATGTCCTTGGCGACGCCGGCGATGCCTTGCGCGGCCACGACCCATGCGACCGAGACGGCGGCACTCCAGCCAGGATCGAGCGCGGAGAGCATCAACAGGCCGGCGATCTGCAAGGTGAGACCGGTCGCCAACATGGGCGGGATGCCGAAGCGAGACGCCAGCCAGCCACCGCCGAGATTGGCGAAGATGCCAGCTGTCTCGTAGAGCAGGAACAGGAAGGCGAGGGTGAACGGTATATAGCCGAACTGGTAGAAGTGCAGCAGCACCAGCATCCGCAGAGCGCCATCGGTCAGCGTGAACGCCCAATAGGCCGCGGTCACCACGGCGTAGTTGCGGACGGCGGACATCAGAACCTCGGGGCGGACAGGGATCAGCTGCCGATTTGACCACCGGCCGGGCATGTCGATCCAGATCAATGATTCCGGTTATCGCATAGGCTAGAAGGCAATGGTCCGGTGGGCGCCGATCGTGACGACGACGATGGCGCTGTTGCCATTACCGCTTAGGAGGCCCGAACTGAAGCCAAGACCGCCCCACGACGCGAGCGCGTTCATCCCCTCCTCAGTTGTGCTGCAACGGCTGCATGACGAGGCGCCGACGGATCACTTCACTCTGCGCTGGCTCATGGGCAGCCTACGCAAGCGATCCTTCGGGATCATCATGCTTCTGCTCGCCCTGGTCGCGATGGCACCGGGCATCTCAATCGTGGCCGGCCTCTTGCTCATGATACCCGCGTTCCAGATGATTGCGGGTCAGCCTGCCCCGGTCTTTCCACGGCGCATCGCCGACCGTCCCTTCCCGACGCGTCACCTCGCCGCTCTGGTGCAGCGAGCCGTGCCGGTGCTGAGATATCTTGAGACGTTCATCCATCCGCGCTGGCCCACCCCGCTCGAGGCGACCAAGCGCCTTGTCGGCGCCGTCGTCCTGATCCTGGACACCACCGTGGTGTTCGCCCCGATCCCCCTGGGCGGCGCCGTCCCCGCACTGGTGATCGTCCTGATCGCGCTGGCTTATCTCGAGGAGGACGGGCTGCTGCTCGCCATCGCTCTGCTGGCCGCTGCCGTCGTGCTGACGGTCGCAGTGGCCGCGGTCTGGGAGACGGTGCTCGGCGCGGAATGGATCAGCCGCCTCTGGTAGTTCATCGCGGTGGCGTGTTCTCAGAGCCGATCCGAAAAGAAGTTGAGTCGATGGAATCGGATGTGATTCGCTGTGCTTCGTGACGATTCGCGGAGGACGATCATGGTGTCGGTCGTTCGGCTGCCGTGCGACTTGCGAAGGAATCATACTCGTCGAGACCCAGGCGCGCTTCCCGATCGACGATCCAGGCGCGGAAGGGCGCTCGATCGTTGTGATCTGGCCGGTCGGCGTCGCCTTCGTCCCTAAGCCGAGGCAGCCATTGATCGAGCGGGCTGCTTTCTGCAACTGCCCGGCAGGCCTTGAGAGCTCTCGCTTCCGGTACGATCGCTGAGGTGACGCGGATACTGACTGTGAATAGGCCCTTTAATCGCGGGTGTCTGTCAACTCCGGTGATGATGCCCATGCCAGGGTCAGGGTCCTTTCCGAGGTCTGAGCCTCATGATTGTGTTCGGGGCGGGCGCCTCAACGTGTCCGTCGAAGTGCAAGCAAGTTGCCTTCAGCCTATTCACCGAGGTCACCAACACCACCGTCCCGGAAGGGACACCAACCGGCGCTGCTGACGCCGCAGGCCGGATCCGTGTGTTCTGTTAAGCCATCTTCTTCTCCGTCCCTCACTCGAAGCTGGTGCCGTCGGTCCAGATGCAATGCAGAATGACGGCGATCTTGCGGGCGACCGCGACCTTGGCCTTCTTGGCACGACCCGCTTCATGAGCCGGGTGCCCCAGGCCTTCAGGGCCGACCAGCGCTGGGTTCGATGCAGCAGCACGCTGGCCGCCTCGAACAGGTATGTCCGCAGCAGCCGGTCTCCCCATTTCGAGATGCGGCGTCGGGCGTGGAGACGCGCGACATCATCCGCGGCGAGGGTGGTACCTGCGAGGCGATCAAGGCGGACGCAACCGTGTTCGCCGATCTGGAAGCGGCGGTCGCGACGTGCCGGCAGGCGTTCGGGCGCGTGGACATCCTGCACAACAATGTCGGGCGCGGCGCCTCCGGTGGCCCCGTGGAGATGTCCGAGGCGGAATGGCGGATCGGGCTGGACCTGAACCTGACCGCTGCGTTCCTCGCCTGCAAGGCGGTGTTGCCGGTGATGATCGCCCAGGGCGGCGGGACCATCGTGCATGTCGGCAGCATCGTCGGCACGCAATATCCGGGCGCCGCGGCGATCGCCTACCAGACCGCCAAGGCCGGGCTTGTCCAGCTCAGCCGCTCGGTCGCCCTGCAATATGCACGCGACGGCAGGGCCTGGGATATCGCCTACGCCGTGCTCTATCTGGCGAGCGACGAGGCCGGACATATCACCGGCACCGAACTGGTCGTCGACGGCGGCGCCTCCGGCGTGTGCCTCGGCTCATACGGCCCGACCGCCGTGCCGTTTTCACCCCACGGTGAAATCGTTCAAGGGCTGATTATCCAGGGCCGCGCCGCTGGAAAGCTCTTGGACCCGTCCTTGCCGACCCGCGTGCGTTTGGACGCCTCGCCGGAGCATCAGCGGCATCCCGCTCCGTGGCCAGATGCGGCGGTGAAGTGTCGCGGGGCGTTGGCGCTGCGTTCGTTCGTCGCCATCGCCGTGCGCTGGCCGAATTCCATGCTGGCGAAGGCCGGCGAGCGGGACATGGTCAAGCTATAGATCCCTCAGGCGAACATCTGGCCTAAGGTGTTCCCCACTCGCGCGGGGCGCAAGTTCACTTCCCAGACGAGGCCGCGGTTCCCTTATTGAATTTTCACCCTGAGGCTGCCGCCATGCGAATCGCGTTCCTCCTGGCCCTCGTGCCGAGTTTGGCCCTCGCCCAGCCGCTTCCCCTGCGGCCGCCGGTGCTGCGTGCCTGCGTCTCGTCGCCTTTCGGTTGGCGGCATACGCTCGGGCCGCACGTGCCGGACGGATTCCATAACGGGATCGACCTGCCGGCCCCCGCGGGGGCCATCGTCCATGCCGCCGCCGCCGGCACCATCACCGTCATCAAGCGCCAAGGGCTGGGCGGCGTGACGGTCCATATCGCGCACCCCGGCGGCATCACCACGCTCTACGCGCATCTTGGCAACCTCGTCCCCGCCATCGCCAAGGGCAAACGGGCCGTCGCCATGGGCGAGCCGCTCGGCCACGTCGCGCGGACGGGGGTGACGTATGGGACGCACGTGTTCTTCGCAGTGTTCGTGAACGGTCAGGCGGTGGACCCGCTCACCATGATGACAGTCCCACGCTGCTAGATGTTTGGTCCCGGGGAGTCATGACGCTACTTTGGCCCGAAAGGGGGCACTATTGGGCTCTGACGCAATCTCGATGACGTACCGGATCGAAAGCCTACACGGGCAGTGATTTGGCGGAAAATTGTGACCGGCGCCCCGGAAAGCGCCCATTTTCCCATGCTAATTCAATATGTTAGCCTACAAACGGGGAGGGGCCCAGTTGGACATGCTGCTTCACAGGCCGTCTCTCCCACGGCTGCTATGGCCGTGTAGCAACGAGTTCCCAGTGCCCAGTTTCATCGCACCCGGCACGCTAATCTTTTCAACGACTTAGCATTACAGTTGCGATTTC
>PKWQ01000467.1 GCA_003133265.1 Acetobacteraceae bacterium | reverse complement strand
CCAGAGCAGCACGCGGGGCGAACTCGACATGCGAATGATCCTAATAGGCCGGCGGTCAGAGTAAATTGGCTGGGGCACGATGGCTACCCGGGCCCCCGGACCAGAAAAGGGGGCAAGGCCACGGACGTTCGCCATCATCACCACACAGGCCAACCCGGCCATGGCGAACATCCATGCCCGGATGCCGGCGATCCTGGAACAAGCGGACTGGTCGGTGTGGCTGGGCGAGGCCGAGGGCGACCCCGTGGCACTGCTGCGGGCGCCCGCCGCCGACGACGTGCTGAAAGCTCTGGCCGGTCAGCCGAGCGGCAAACACGCCGCGTAACAACAGCGTGGACCTACTGCGGCCGATCGAGACCGGCTACCGCGGCGCGCGCTTTCAGCCGTGCCCGATGTAGTCCATGCGGCCACCATCGACGGCCAGCACCTGCGCGGTGATCCAGCCTGATTCGGGCGAGGCGAGGAAAGTCACGGCGTTGGCGATGTCCTCGGGCTCGCCGACGCGGCCGGTGATGGCGACCTTGGCGAAGCCGGCCTCGATCTCGCGCCATTGGGCATCGGTCTTGCCACCCTGGGTCATGTCGGTGCGGGTAAAACCGGGGGCGACGGCATTGACGGTGATGCCGTGCCGGCCGAGTTCGAGGGCAAAGCGGCGGGTAAGGATGTTCACCTCCGCCTTCGTCGATGCGTAGAAGTGGTTGCCCGGGAAGCCGGTGGTGCCGAAGGCGGCGATCGAGCTGATGTTGACGATGCGGCCGTAGCCGCGGGCCTTCATGCCGGCCATGACCGCGCGGGTGGCGTGGATGGTGCCATCCACGTTGACGGCGCGCAGGCGGGCGAAGCCCTCGGGTTCCCAGGTTTCCAGCGTGGCCGCCCAGGCGATCCCGGCGTTGTTGACCAGGATGGTGATGGGGCCGAGTTCGGCCTCGGTGCGGGCAGCCATCTCGTTGACCGCTGGGGCGTTCGCGACGTCGGCGCGCACCGTGATGGCGCGGCCGCCGGCGGCGCGGACCTCGGCGGCGAGAGCCTCTGCGGTTTCAGGCTTCGAGGCGTAGTTGATGGCGACGGCGACGCCGTGAGCGGCCAGGCGCTTGACGGTGGCGCGCCCAAGGCCGCGGGCGCCGCCGGTGACGAGGGCAACCTGGTTCGTCCAATTGGTTGGCATGCCGTCTCTCCTGGTTGGCCGACACCCTCCAGACGAACTCTGGTTCCGAGCGTAGGAGTAGCTACTTAGCTGAGATTACCCGCTGATGCTCAATCCCCCCAGCACGTTCGGTGCGCAATCCAGATGCCGGCGGCGCCAGGTGCGGGCGCTCGACCTGGAGCCGTGCTAGGACTCCGCGGCTGCGCTGGCGCTGCTGATCGTCACCGGGGCGCGCAAGAGCGAGGTGCTGTTGGCGACCTGGGATTTGGTGGACCTGGACCGCGGCCGGCCGGCTGACCTGCGCATCCACGACTTGCGGCACTCGTTTGCAGTCGGCGCTGGCGAACGCCGGCACGCCGCTGTACGAGATCGGCGCCGTGCTCGGGCACAGCCAGCTATCCACCACAACGCGCTACGCCCACCACTCGCCGCAGCGCCTGGTGGAGACGGTGCCGACCGCGGCCAGGGCGTGGAACCTGCTGCCCGATCTGGGGGACGGCGCTGGGCAGACGTGCCTGAAAGGAAGGGGCGAGCTATCGCCTCTTCTTTTTTGGCCGATGCAGTATCGACGCGCTCGATATCGACGCGCCACGGCACCCTGAGGCGGCTGCCTGGTGGGACGCGAAACCGGAAGCCGCATTCCCGCAACACGGACCCATGCGACCGGCTCCGGTGGGCTGCACGTCCTGTTTCGCCATACTGACGGCCTGCGCAATAGTGCGGGCAGGATTGCGCCGGGAGTCGATGTTCGTGGTGATGGTGGATATCTCATCTGGTGGCCTGACGCGGGCTGCAAGGTGCTCGTTTGCATGCCGCTGGCGCCTTGGCCGCAATCGCTGTTGAGCCTGGTCGAGCGGCCGACCCAACCCACTCGTCCGACGTTCTCCGCAGCCACTGAGGGGCATGCTAATGCGGCCCGGCGCTATGCTCTTGCAGCTCTGCGCAATGCGGTAGAGCGGGTTGCCGCCGCAGGGGAAGCCGTGACGCTCGGATCGCAGAGTTTATCGAAGACCTAATACAGACGAAGATAGCGTTGGTAATTGCGAAGACAGAGTTGGAAGCGGATAGTTGGCTGGATACTATTATACATCGTTGCCGGTCAGAAAGACGAATCAGACAATAGAATGCAGATTGACGTGGGTGTTCAGCTCGTTGGGAGCGACGTCGCAATCGCATGGCATCGACGACGGCGCCGCAACCCGAAGGAAATAGCAATTTAGCGGGGATTTCGCCGATGCACAGGCATTCGCGCGACATCGACGGTCCGCCCGCTTATCGGCCGCTCACTGGTGATTGGGTTCCTTTGGATCGACGGGACCCTTGGACTCGTTCGGCTTGCCCGGCCGCTGTGGCGGCGCCACGACGCTTGGCGCGGGCGATGGCGGGTGAGGTGCCGCCACCGATGGGACCGCCACCGGAGGATGGGACGCGGGCACGGCGGGCACGGTGGTGGGGGACGCCGGAGCGACATGTGGCGGCTCTGCTGCTGGCTGAACCGGCGCACGCTTTACGATTTCCGGTACTGGCGCCGTGGGGCGCGCTGGCGCCGGAGCTGGACCAGGAACGGGAGCGGCGCTCTGAGTAGGCGGAGCTGGCCGGTGTTCGCCGCCGGCCGGAAGCGCGGTCCCTGGAGCGCGCACGGTTGGTGGCGCCGCTGAAGGCCTGGGTATTGTGGCCGGCGCCGGCGCGCTGCCTGGCGTAGCTGCCGGCGGAGCAGGATGCATAGCAGGCGTGGGGGCACCCCCGACGCCGGGCTTTGGCGAGGCACCAGGGGCAGCGGTCGGCGGCAGACCAGTCGCGGGCGCTGCGGTTGGTCGTTGTGTCGGCATGAGTCCAGGGGGACCGGCGGCGGGCGGGGCCGTGACCGGGGGCGCGGCGTTCATTGGCGCGGCGGTCGGCCGTTGTGCTGGCATCGGTCCGGGCGCGCCTGGGACAGGCGCACCCGGGACAGGCGCACCCGGGACAGGCGCACCCGGGACAGGCGCAAC
>PKWQ01000299.1 GCA_003133265.1 Acetobacteraceae bacterium | reverse complement strand
ACGTTGTCGCCCACGTTGTCCGCGATGACCGCCGGATTCCTCGGGTCGTCCTCGGGGATGCCGGCCTCGACCTTGCCCACCAGGTCCGCGCCGACGTCGGCGCCCTTGGTGAAGATGCCGCCGCCGAGACGGGCGAAGATGGAGATCAATGAGGCGCCGAACGACAGCCCCACCAGCGCCTCCAGCACCGGGCGGAGGTCATCGCCGGTCACCTGGCTGCGCAGCACGAAGTAGTAGATGCCGACGCCGAGCAGGCCGAGACCCACCACCAGCATGCCGGTGATCGCACCGGCCTTGAAGGCGATGTCCAGGCCGGCCGCCAAGCCTTGGCGCGACGCCTGGGCGGTGCGGACATTGGCGCGCACCGAGACGTTCATGCCGACATAGCCGGCGGCGGCCGAGAGCACGGCGCCGATCAGGAAGCCGATGGCCACCTGCTTACCGAGCGTGATGCCGAGAATGATCAGGATGACAATGCCGACGATGCCAATGGCGGTATATTGGCGGTTGAGGTAGGCGCGGGCGCCTTCCTGCACCGCGGCGGCGATTTCCTGCATGCGGGCGTTGCCGGCATCCGCCGCCAGCACCTGCCGGGCGGTGATCAGGCCGTAGATCAGCGCCAGAACGCCGCAGCCGATGATCACATAATAGGCCAGTTGCATCCTGAACGTTCCTTATGTCTCGGCTGCGTCGAACCGCACGGACGTCCCGTGCGCCTCCAGCCATTTCGTATCATCACGGTTTTGAGATCGAGAGCCAGAGGGGGCAAAGCGGCGGGAACATGGCAGATACGGCGATTCCGGGCAAATCCCGCCTAAATTGCCGCCAGCGCATGACCCGCCCCCATCCAGACGGCAGGGGCGGCCGGCACGTCGATCAACTCGCCGGCGTTGGACAGCGCATGCCGCGCCGCAACATAAGTTGTGGTGCCGCAAGCGGCAAGCGCGTCTGCACGCTTGTGTCTGCATGCTTGCGTCCGGGCGCGAGTTTCTGTCTGATCCGCCCGTCCGGCGCGCCTGTAGCTCAATTGGTTAGAGCTGGCCGCTCATAACGGCTCGGTTGCAGGTTCGAGTCCTGCCGGGCGCATCGGGCTGAATGCCCGTGGTGGGTAAGTCGGGCGAAATGCGCGCGGCGGCGTCGCGCATGCCTTGGTTGCCGCATTCCGCTCCCCATCTTAGAAGACCCCCGCAAATCTCGCTTCAGGAGCGTGCGGCTTATGGCCAGCTATCAGTATGTCTATGTGATGAAAGACCTCACCAAGGCCTTTCCCGGCGGGCGTGAGGTCTTCAAGGGCATCACGCTGTCCTTCCTGCCCGGCGTGAAGATCGGCGTGCTCGGCGTCAACGGCGCCGGCAAGTCGACGCTGCTCAAGATCATGGCCGGCATCGAGAAGGAGCACGGCGGCGAGGCCTGGGCCGCCGAGGGCGTGCGCATCGGCTACCTGGAGCAGGAACCGCATCTCGATCCCACCAAGACCGTGGGCGAGAACGTCGAGATGGCGTTCTCCGAGCTGAAGGCGGCGCTGAACCGCTTCAACGAGATCTCCATGGAATTCGCCGAGCCCATGGACGACGAGAAGATGAACACGCTGCTGGCCGAGCAGGCGGACTTGCAGGAGAAGATCGACGCCGCCGAAGGCTGGGAACTCGACCGCCGCGTGAGCATCGCGCTCGATGCGCTGCGCTGCCCGCCGGCCGAGAGCGATGTCACCAGCCTGTCGGGCGGCGAGCGGCGCCGCGTCGCGCTGTGCCGGCTGCTGCTGGAAAAGCCGGACCTGCTGCTGCTCGACGAGCCGACCAACCATCTGGACGCCGAGAGCGTGGCCTGGCTGGAGCGCACGCTGCGCGACTTCGCCGGCACGGTGATGATCATCACCCATGACCGCTACTTCCTGGACAACGTCACCAACTGGATCCTGGAGATCGAGCGCGGCCGCGGCTATCCGTTCGAGGGCAACTACTCCTCGTGGCTGGAGCAGAAGCGCAAGCGGCTGCAACAGGAGGAGAAGGAAGAAAGCTCGCGCCAGCGCGCGCTGGCCGCCGAGTCGGAATGGATCGCCTCCTCCGCCCGCGCGCGGCAGACCAAGAGCCGCGCCCGTATCCAGCGCTACGAGGAGATGCTGCAGAAGTCGCAGGAACTGGTGGCCGGCGTCGCCGACATCGTCATCACCCCGGGGCCGCGCCTTGGCGGCGTGGTGATCGAGGCGGAGAACCTGTGCAAGGGCTACGGCGACCGGCTGCTGATCGACAACCTCAATTTCAAGCTGCCGCCGGGCGGCATCGTCGGCATCATCGGCCCGAACGGCGCGGGCAAGACCACGCTGTTCCGCATGATCACCGGCCAGGAGCAGCCGGATTCCGGCAGTCTGCGCGTCGGCGACACGGTGAAGCTCGGCTATGTCGATCAGTCGCGCGACAGCCTCGACGCCGACAAGAACGTCTGGGAGGAGATCAGCGGCGGCACCGACGTGATCTATCTCGGCAAGCGCGCGGTTCCCTCCCGCGCCTATGTCGGGGCGTTCAACTTCAAGGGCTCGGACCAGCAGAAGAAGGTCGGCATCCTATCGGGCGGGGAGCGCAACCGGGTGCATCTGGCCAAGATGCTGAAGGTCGAGCACAACGTGCTGCTGCTCGATGAACCGACCAACGACCTTGATGTCGACACGCTGCGCGCGCTGGAGGACGCCCTGGCCGAGTTCGCCGGCTGCGCGGTGGTGATCAGCCATGATCGCTGGTTCCTCGATCGGCTGGCGACGCATATCCTGGCTTTCGAGGGCGACAGCCACGTCGAGTGGTTCGAGGGCAATTTCCAGGCCTATGAAGAGGACAAGCGACGTCGACTCGGTGCCGATGCCACCGAGCCGCACCGGATCAAGTATCGGCCGCTGGCGCGTTAGGGCGGGGCTCGCCCTCGTCGGCGCGGTCGCGCGGCGATGAATCCGCGCTGGACCGTCCGCATCGCGCGCCTGGTCCTGACCCCGGTCGGCTGGGCCGATCTCGCCGACCTTCAGGCGATCAAGGCCGATCCGCGCGTGTTCGCCATCATGCTGGGCGGCGTGCGGACCCACGCCCGCGCGGCCGAGGAACTGGCCGAGGACATATCCTTCTGGGCGGCGCACGGTTTCGGCATGTGGGCTGTGCGCTACGCCGCGACGGCGGAGTTCGTCGGGCTCACCGGGCTGATGCAGCGGCCGGACGGAAGGGGGGTGGCGCTGCGCTTCGCGTTGTGGCCGGAGTTGCAGGGCCGCGGCTTGGCGCGCGAGGCCGCCGCGGCGGTGCTGCGCTTCGGCCACGAGACCGCCGGGCTGGCGCGGATCGTCGCGGTGGCGCGGGAGAGCAATTTCGCCTCCCGCATCGTGCTGGGCGGCATCGGCATGCGCGAATGCGGCACCTTCACGCAAGGCGGCTACAAGATGGTGCTCTACGAAAGCGTCGCCAGCCGCCCGGCGGCGTGATCTGCCGGCTTTATCTACCCGTTTTATCTACCCGTTTTGGACGATCTGCTGGCGCATGGCGTCGATCAGCGCCTGGACGCTGTTGCCGTTGCGCGACAGATAGGCCGCGTAGTCGCTGCGCTGGGTCAGGCGCAGCGACGTTCCCTCGGCGATCACGTCGACGATCTTCGGCGTGCCGGTATCCTGGCTAATCACCCAATCGACCTGCGAGCGCGGATTGTTCGGCCGCTCGACCGTGGTCGTCACCACCTGCGTGTCCTCGCGTTGCCGCGTCCGGACGACGGTGAGGCGCACGCCCTGATAGTCACCCAGATTGCCGGTGACGCTGTTGACCAGCACGTCATGGAACAGCGCCGTGTACTGCTTCTGCTGCGCGGGGGTGGCGGTGCGCCAGAAGCGGCCGAGGCAGAATTTAGCAACGCCCTCGATATCGACCGTCGCCTCGACGATATGCGTCAGCTGCGGACGCTTTTCCTGGATCGGGCCAGGGGCATTGACCACCGCCACCAGCTGTTCGCCGGCGGATTTCACGAAGGCGCCGGCGCGGTCCGTGGCGGCCTGGGCCTGCGCGGACGAGGGAAGCCAGAACGCCGCACCCAGAACGGCGGTGCCGGAAAAGGTCAGGAATATGCGGCGGGTGGTCATGGATGATCTCGCCTTTGTTCAATGAGCCGGCGTGGCCGGTTGGGCGAACCAGACAGGCACTGTGGCGCGATTGTCATCCCGCATCTTGTCTATCTGCCCTTGTCGATGCTGACGGTAAAGACTGCGAAAGGTGCCGTATGGGTCAAGCGCCGTTTTCTTGATCTGGTCCATCGGGTCCAGCACCCGCTCCCGTGCATCGACGACGGAGACCCCGAACCGGGTCCAGTCGAGTATCGACACCGTCTGCCCGGTGCCGACCCAGGTGAGCGGGTCGAGCGCCATGTCGACGCCGAAGCCGACGGCATCGCGCGGGTCGGTCGGACCCAGCATCGGAAGATACAGGAACGGGCCGGGCGGTACGCCCCAACTCGCCATCGCCATCCCGAAATCGGTTTGGTGCCTCGGATAGCCCCAGCCGTCCGCCACCTCGAAGATGCCGCCGACGCCGACCGTGGAGTTGATCAGGAAGCGCATCATCGTGTCGCCGGCACGCCGGGACTTGCCCGCCAGCATGTCGTCGGCCAGTGCAACCGGGCTGCTCAGGTTGTCAAGTGCGTTGTGGACCCCGTTGCGCACCCGGTCCGGCACCGCATAATGGTACGCTTCCGCCAACGGGCGCAGCAGGACGGTGTCAATCGCGTCGTTGACGTCGTAGAAGACCCGGTTCGTCGGCTCCAGCGGGTCGTTGGTTTCCTTGAAGTCGGCCACCGCGTCGGGATCGTCCGCCGGCGGGGGCGTGGCGCAACCCGCGAGCATGCCGGACATCAGCAGCGCGGCCAGGGCCACACGATGAACCAGGGTCAGGCGATGAACCAGGGTCAGGCGATGAACCAGGGTCAGGCGATGAACCAGGGTCAGGCGATGAAACAGAACGACGCGCATTGCATTCCTCTGGTCGGACGACAATCTGGCTGGCTTGCCCACGCGACGTCATCGGGGTCAGCATGTGCTGGATGGCGATCCCGGGGGACTGGAGCAAGGCGAGGTTAAGATTTCTACCACGCGGACGCATTCACGCAACGCAATCTTGTCGTGCGCATTCACGCAACGCAACCAATCGCACGCATGCCGGACTTGCGCGGCGTGGGCATTTCGTCGATGAAATTGGACCAATGACCCACGCACCGCCCTCTTCCATCCGGCCGATCCCCGCCCTCTCGGTACGCGAGGCCGGCCACACGCCGCCGCTGCTGTCCTTCGAGTTCTTCCCGCCCAGGACCGAGACGCTGGAGCAACAGCTCTGGGCCGCCATCCGCCGGCTGGAGCCGCTGGCACCGCGCTTCGTCTCCGTCACCTACGGCGCCGGCGGTACAACCCATGCGCGCACCCACGCCACCGTCGCGCGGATCGTCTCCGATACCACACTGACGCCGGCGGCGCACCTGACTTGCGTCGGTGCCAGCCGGGGCGAGGTGGACGACGTCGCGCGCTGCTACTGGGACGCCGGCGTGCGCCATATCGTCGCGCTGCGCGGCGATCCGCCGCCCGGCACCGCCTACGCGCCGCACCCGGATGGCTACCCCTTCGCCGCCGATCTGGTGGCCGGGCTGAAGCGGGTGGCGGATTTCGAGATTTCGGTCGCCGCCTACCCGGAAACCCATCCGACCGCGCTCAGCCCGGAGGCCGATCTCGACAACCTCAAGCGCAAGCTGGATGCCGGGGCGAACCGGGCGATCACCCAGTATTTCTTCGATGCCGAGGTCTATCTGCGCTTCATGGACCGCTGCGCCGCCGCCGGCATCGCCGCACCGGTGGTGCCGGGCATCATGCCGGTGTCCAATTTCGCCCAGGCGGCGAAATTCTCCGCGATGTGCGGCACCTCGGTCCCCGACTGGCTGGCGCGGCTGTTCGATGGGACGGAGGACGACGCCGAGACCCGCCGGATGGTCGCCGCCGTGGTGGCGGCCGAGCAGGTGCGGCTGTTGCAGGCCAACGGGGTGAACGAGTTCCATTTCTACACGCTGAACCGCGCGGACCTGACCTACGCGATCGCCCATATCCTCGGCGTCAGGCCCGCAGCATCCGCCGGTACAGCGGCCTGAGCAGGAACGGCGTCTGACGCTCGCCAAAGGCAAGAAAATTCAGCGGCCTTCAACCATGACATTACCAACGGCAAGGCGGCGGTCGAGATCGAGAGGATTATTCGAGCTTGGGCGAAGATAGCGGTTATCCACCCTTGTTGCCTTGCGTTGAGGCCTGCTGGGTTCCGAAAATATAGCCGAGCAAGGCGGTGAGGACTGGGAACAGAACGCTGACAAGGATGAGCTGAGAAACCTTCAGCATGAAGTCCCGCGTATCTCTTTGCGTCGAGCCGACCGTGTCGAGCAGAGACTTGACTGAATCAAGAGCCTTCCTGAATGCATCCATCTGGCTGGGATTATTGGGATCTGGTGGGTTCGCCGCGAGGTGCTGCAACATCTTGGCCATTGCGTCGGCATGAGGCGTGGCCATCCAATACTCCTCCAGGGTAATTAACCCGAGGAGCAGCACCACCGATCCGGCAATGAACCAGAGCACGATCTTGGCCAGATCGACGCCAGCCTTGGTGATCGGCGGCAGATCGACAACAGGACGCAGCCCAGGGGCGGCCGGAGGACTTGTAGCGGGGGCACTGCTGAGGAGATCCTGAAGGATTTTGTCCGTCATAATCCCCTCGATTGGCTGCGTCCGTTGGATCGAACAAAGCAGGGCTTGTTTTTGTCCGTCTGTCAGACGCCGGAATCGGCTTTCTCTGGCTCAATTTTTGTCAGAGACGGCATGGCCAGCTTGTGGATATTGCCAGCTTTACTGTCAGCCGAAAAAATCGTCCGGCCGCTCTTCACCTCATTCGCGGCCCAATTCAACAGCGTCAGCGCTTCTTCGGTTACCTTCGCGGGGCTATCTGTGTTCATAAGTGTTTGAATTTGCTTAATGAACGCATCGTCGATCGATATCCGTGCCATCGAAGTCTCCATCCAAGGTCTGCCCAAGCGAATATTTAACCATATGCAATCCAATTTCAAGCTGGATTCTGTTCGTCATTTGGCCTGTAGATGGCCCGCATCAGCCATTTCAGAGCCGCTGTCAAACCTGCCGCCAGTTGCTCAGCTACGAGGGAAGGCGACGCAGGGTTGGAGGCGTTCGCCACCTGTTCTATATCCCTCGCTGTGCCGCTCATATATCCCCCGCCATCATGACCGATTACCTGGCCCGCCTGAACCCCGAGCAGCGCGCGGCGGTGGAAACCGTCGAGGGGCCGCTGCTGGTGCTCGCCGGCGCGGGCACCGGCAAGACGCGGGTGCTGACCACCCGCTTCGCCCACATCCTGCTGACCGGCCGGGCGTTCCCCAGCCAAGTGCTGGCGGTGACCTTCACCAACCGGGCGGCGCGCGAGATGCGCGAGCGCGTCGGCGCCATCCTCGGCCGTCCGGCGGAGGGGCTGTGGCTTGGTACCTTCCACGCGCTGTGCGCCCGGATGCTGCGCCGCCACGCCGAACTGGTGGGGCTGCAATCCAACTTCACCATCCTCGACACCGACGACCAGCTCCGTCTGCTCAAGCAGGTGATGGAGGCGGCGCGGATCGACGCCAAGCGCTGGGCGCCGCCCGCGCTGATGGGGTTCATCCAGCGCTGGAAGGATCGTGGCCTGCCGCCGGACCGCGTCACCGCCGCCGAGGACACCGATTTCGCCAATGGCCGCGCGCGCGAGCTGTATGCCGCCTACCAGGCCCGGCTGAAGGCGGTGAACGCGGCGGATTTCGGCGACCTGCTGCTGCACATGACCGAGATACTGCGCACCCACCCGGAGGTGCTGGCGCAGTATCACCGGATGTTCCGCTACATCCTGGTCGACGAGTACCAGGACACCAACGTGGTGCAGTATCTTTGGCTGCGGCTGCTGGCGCAGGAGCACAAGAACATCTGCTGCGTCGGCGACGACGACCAGTCGATCTNNCGATCTATTCCTGGCGCGGCGCGGAGGTGGAAAACATCCTGCGCTTCGAGAAGGATTTCCCCGGCGCGGTCATTGTGCGGCTGGAAGCCAACTACCGCTCCACCGCGCCGATCCTGGCCGTCGCCTCGGCGCTGATCGCGCATAACGAGGGGCGGCTGGGCAAGACGCTACGCCCCGGCCGCACGGACGCCGAGGGCGAGCCGGTCGCCGTGGTCTCGCTGTGGGACTCCGACGAGGAAGCCCGCATGGTCGGCGACAAGATCGAAAGCCTGCGCCGCGACGGCCATCCGCTGGCCGAGATCGCCATCCTGGTTCGGGCCGGTTTCCAGACCCGCGCCTTCGAGGAACGGCTGATCGTGCTCGGCATACCGTATCGCGTGGTCGGCGGCCTGCGTTTCTACGAACGCGCCGAGATCCGCGATGCGATCGCCTATATGCGTGTGCTGCGCGGCGCCGGCGACGATCTGGCGTTCGA
>PKWQ01000100.1 GCA_003133265.1 Acetobacteraceae bacterium | reverse complement strand
TGCTGCACGAAGCCCACCGTCAGCCCGCCCCAGAAGGCGCCGAGAATGCTGCCCATGCCGCCCAGCACGACGCCGGAATACATGATGATCACGAAATCCACCCCGACGAAGGGGGTGAAGGAAAGGTACGTGGCGATCAACCCGCCGGCGATGGCGGTGATGCCGCTGCCGATGCCGAAGGCGATGCGGTGCGCGCGATCCACGTCGATGCCCATATAGCTCGCCGCCATCGGATTATCCGCCGCGGCGCGCAGCGCCTTGCCGAGACGGGTATATTCCAGCACCAGGTACAGCCCGATCGCCACGACGACGGCGACCAGCGCCGAGACGGTGCGCGCCTTGTTGAAGAACACATCGACATCCGCGAGCCCCGGCGGCGCGAAATCCCAGGCGCGCGAGGATAATGGCGTGCGTACCCCACGCGGGGTGGAGCCGAAAATGATCAGCCCGCCGTTCTGCAGGATCAGCGACACGCCCAGCGTGACGATCAACTGGCCGAAATGCCCCTCGTCCTGGGTGCCGGAGGCACGCAGGCCGGAGACGCGGGAGATAAGGAATTTGTGCAGCAGCGATCCGCCGACGAACAGCACCGGCCCGGCGAGCAGCGCGCCGACGAACGGGCCGACATAGGGGCCGAGGAAGGCGAGCAGCCCCCAGCCGGTGAACAGATACATCACCACGTACATGCCGAGCATCAGGATTTCGCCCTGGGCGAAGTTCACCACCTTCATGATGCCGAAGATCAGCCCAAGCCCGATGCACATCAGCCCATAGATGCATCCGATGGTGATGCCCGCCGCGAGTGCGTTGAGCACGTTCTCGATCATGACGGTCGGGTCGCTCATGCGATTGAGCTCATCGGACGTTTCCCTTGCGGTTCTGCGGTGGCGAGCACCTCTTGAATACGGCGTTTGGCGACTTTCCCGGTGTCGGTCAACGGTACTTCGTCGGGCCGCACCAGTACGATCCGGCGCGGCACCTTGTAGATCGCGACCCGGGCACGGCAGAAACGCACCAGTTCCTCCACATCGACGCGCACGCCGGGTTCGGGCACCACCATCGCCGCCAGCACCTCGTCGCGCTCGAGATCGGGGATGCCGACGACGATCGCCTGGCGCACGGCGGGATGGGCTTGCAGCAATTCCTCGACCTCGGCCGGCGCGACATTGATGCCGCCGGTCTTCACCATCTCCTTCAGCCGGCCACGGAACAGCATGCCGCCGTCCGGCTCCAGCGCCGCCAGGTCGCCGGTGTAGAACCAGCCNNGTGACGAAGCCGCGCAGCCGGATCTCGCCCATCTCGCCCACCGGCAACAGAAGGCGCGTCGCGGGATCGACGATTTCGAGTTCGGTGTCCGGCAGCGCCATACCGGTGATGCGCGTGCGCGTGGCCAGCGGGGCCCGGCAATCCACCACCGCGCTGTTGCCGTAGCATTCGGTCAGGCCGTAGCAGACGGTCATCTCCCTGGCACCGATGTCGATCATCGGCGCCAGCGCCTGCGGCAGGCAGATGCCGGTGCGCAGGCTGCTCAAGTCATGGCGCGCGCGGTCGGGATGGCCATGCAGCGCCAGCGCCATGTTGGGCATGGTGTAGAACAGCGTACACCGCTCGCGCGCGAGTAGTGCGATGGTCTCTGCCGCATCGAATTTATCGCTCAGCACAACCGATCCGCCATGCGTCATCACCGCCAGCAGGCCATTGGCGCAGGCGAAGCTCCAGAACAGCGAGACCACCAGCAGCAGCCGGTCCTGCCCGGTCAGGTGCAGCCGCTCGCCGATCCCGAAGGCGTTGCGCACCAGGCCGCCATGCACCAGCGTCACCGCCTTGGACCGCGCGGTGGAGCCGGAGGTGAACAGCAGATAGGCCGCGTCGTCGGGCCGCACGGCGGCTTGCGCCGCGTCGATGGCCGCATCGGGCACGTCGCGGCCCAGCGCCGGCAGGTCGGCGAAATTCGTCGCCCCCGGCGGCCCCGCATCGCCCAGACAGACGACGTGTCGGAGCAGCGGCAGCGCGGCCCCAAGGTCGCCCATCTCATCGAGCGCCGCGACGTAGTCGTGGGTCAAATAGCGGTCGGCCATCACCAGCACGGAGACGTCGCAGAGTTCCAGCGCGTGGTGCAGTTCCCGGCTCTTCCACCAGGTGTTCACGGCAACCAGGGTGGCGCCGAGCATGGTCACGGCGAAATCCGTCAGCAGCCACTCCGTCCGGTTGCCCATCAGGACAGCGACCTTATCGCCCCGGCGCACGCCGAGCGCATACAGGCCCTTGGCCAGACTCCGCGTTTCGGCCTGGAAGCCGGCATAGGAAAGCCGACGCTCGCCGTCGATCACAAAAGTACGATCGAGATGGCGAAACGCCATCTCCGCCAGCAGGGCGGGCAGTGTGCGGCTGTCCGGCATCGGCATCTGTTCGCTTCCCCCAGGGTCTTGGCCGTTGTTGTTTTCACCGTTGTTGCATGAAGGCGGCGCGTCCACAAATAGCGGCTTGACGATATCTCCGCCCTCTCCCTACTTTGCCGGCAAGAATGAAAGGCCGCCCACGAACCAGGTCGGCGGCCCAGGAGAGAGCGTTGAGGAATATCCTCCAATACCGGTCCCGTGATGTGGGAAATCTGTCCCGTGGCGCTCCCGCCACGCCGTTCGTGCGCCCATCGNNGGCGTGACGCCATGAACCAGAGGAGCTCCAGCAAGATGCCCATGTTCCGCCGGATACAAGTATCGCTGGTCGCTGCGACCGCCGTGATCGCCGGCCTGGCCACGCCCGCCCTGGCCCAGAGCGGCTGCGAACTGAAGATCGGCTCGATGGGGCCGATGTCAGGCGGCGGCGCGCAATGGGGCCTGGCGATGGACGGGGCGGCCAGGATGGCGGCGGCCGAGGTGAACGCCGAAGGCGGCCTCAAGGTCGGTGACCGGAAGTGCCATGTGACGGTGGTTGCCTACGACAGCAAGTACACCGCGGACGGCGCGGCGGCCGGAAGCAACGCCCTGGCCGCGGAGGGCATTCACTTCATCATCGGCCCAGTTGGCGCGCCGGAGGCGACCGGAATCAAGCCGATCCTGGGCCGCAACCAGCAGATCGCGTGGAACGGCAGCTACGCCAAGGACGCGGTGACGACACGCTATCCGTTGATGTTCCACCTGGGACCGGGGCCTGGGGGATGGGCGGATTCCGTGATCAAGGAGGCGCTGAAGCACTGGAAGATCCAATCGGTCGCGCTGATCGCGCCGAATGATCAGGGCGGCACCGACATCGTCACGGTCGATGAAGTGGCCTACAAGGACAACGGCGTCAAGACCACCTCGGAATACTACCAGCGTGGCACCACCAACTTCGCGCCGATCATCACCCGCGTTCTGGCAACCAACCCGGATGCGGTGGACACCGCCTCCTCGCCACCCGGCGACGCCGGGGTGATCGTCAAGCAGTTGCGCCTTGCCGGGTTCAAGGGACCGATCGGACGCAACGGCGGGCCCGGCACCGAGGAGATCCTGCGGGTCTCCGGCGGCATGGACGTGCTCAAGGACTTCTACTGGTACGCCGGGCCACCCGACACACCGGAGGCGCGCGTGATCGACGCGGACTACAAGAAGCTGCTGGGCAAGGATCAGACCTTCGGCGCCTCGCTGTGGGGTGATCTGCCGGGTGCGCGCATGACGCTGAAGGCGATTTCGGTTGCCGGAACGATCGACGATGTGCAGAAGGTGGCCGAGGTATTGCGCCACCTGCCGGTGGATGACCCGAACCTGGGCAAGGGCGTGTGGTCGGGCCAGAAGCAGTTCGGCATCGCGCAGGAACTGATGTACCCGTTCGGTGTCGGCATCATCAAGGACGGCAAGGAGGTCGGCGTGACCCGCGTCGAGCCGAAGCTGTAGGAGAGGCCCGGCGCAAGGCGACGCGCATGCACCAATTCCTTGAAGCGGCGATCATCGGTGTGGGCCTGGGCGCGCAGTACGCCCTGCTGGCGCTCGGGTTCACGCTGATCTTCGGCATCCTCGGTGTGGTGAATTTCGCCCACGGAGGATTTTATATGCTGGGTGGCTACGTCGCCTATACCTGCGTCGCGGGGCTCGGGCTGGCATACCCGCTGGCGGTGGTGGTGGCGATGCTTGCCACCGCGGCACTCGGTTGGCTGTTCGAATTGCTCCTGATCGAGCCGTTGATCGATGACCATCTGGCCACGCTGATGCTGTCGCTCGGACTCTATCTGATCATTTCGACGGTGGTCCTGGCCATTTTCGGACCGATCTCGATGGAGTTCGCCTTCCCGGTGACGGGCTCGTTCCATGCCGGATCGGTGTACCTGCCGCGCGAGAACCTGATCGTGCTGGCGGTATGTCTGGTGGCAATCGCTTGCCTGTGGCTTGTACTGTTCCGTACCGATCTTGGCCGGGCACTGCGAGCCCTGGCGGACGATCGCGCGGTGGGCATGGCACAGGGCCTGCGGCCACGCCTGCTGTTCCCGCTGGCCTTTGCCTTGGCGACCGGGCTTGCCGGCCTGACCGGCGCGCTGGTCACGCCGATCCTGTCGCTGGCGCCCGGCGTTGGCGAACCGGTGCTGGCGACCTCGTTCCTGACGGTGATTCTAGGTGGCCTCGGCAGCCTGGGCGGCGCGGCGCTGGCTGCCTTCATCGTCGGCCTGGTCGAGGCCTATACCTCGGTCTATTTCGGCGGGTCGATTGGCGCGCTGGTGCTGTTCGTGATGGTGCTGCTGCTGCTGGTATTCCGCCCGACTGGCCTGCTGGGCCGAGATGTGCGGGGCGCCTGACGGATGGACGACAAAGCGGTCGGACTGATCCGCAGGCTCGGCGGGGCGGAAATCTCCGCCGTCCTGGTGTTCGTCATCAGCTTCGCGATTCCGCTGCTGACCAAGAACGTGATGATCTATTCGGTGCTGAACCAGATAATGGTCGGTGTCGTCGCCACGTTCAGCGTCTGGATCATGTTACGCATGAACCTGCTGAGCTTCGCCACGCCGGCCTTCATGGCTCTCGGCGGCTACACGGTGGCGATCGCGGGACAGTACGACATCTCCGACGCTGTCGTGCTCACGCTGGCCAGCTTCGCGGTGCCGGCGCTGGTGGCGATCCCGCTGGGCGCGCTGGTGCTGCGGCTGCGCGGCACCTATTTCGTGCTGGTGACGTTCGTGCTGGCACAGATCATGCAGCTCGTGCTGTTCGTAACGCCGGGGTTGACGGGCGGATCGAACGGCATCTCGGGCGTGCCGCCGGTCAATCTGTTCGGCATGGACATGATGACCAACCAGCAGGTGCTGCTGTTCGCCTGCGGCCTCGCCCTGCTCGCGACCCTGATCACGGCGGCGCTGACGCGCTACTTCCGCCGCCACTTCGCCGCCATCGAGGAGAACGACGTCCTTGCCGAGAGCCTCGGGCTAGTGGTCTGGCGCTACAAGGCACTCGGCTTCGTGATCTCGGCCGGCGTGGCGGGACTGGCCGGATTCTCGCTGGTCAACATGCTGCTGACAGCGCATCCAAGCTCCTTCGATTCGATCATCTCGGTGGATTTCATCGCCTATTCCATCATCGGCGGGCGCGTATCGATCCTCGGGCCGATCGTCGGCACCTCGTTGATGGTCTATGCGACCAACCTGTTCGGCACGCACGGCCAGTACGCGCAAGGGCTGTATGGCGTGCTGATCCTGATCGTGGTCCTGGCCGCGCGCGGCGGGATCGTCGGCTCCGTCACCGCATTGTTGCGCAGGAGGCGGGCGGCATGAGCGAACTGCGGATCGAACAGCTCGCCAAGCGCTTCGGCGGACTGCGCGTGTTCCAGGACCTGAGTTTCACTTTGCAGCCGGGCGGGTTGATGGGCGTCATCGGGCCGAACGGTGCCGGCAAGACGACCTTGATCAACGTGATCTCCGGCCGCCAGCCACCGTCAGGCGGCAAGGTCTTCCTCGGCGGGCGCGACGTCACCGGCCAGCCCACGCATGCCATCAGCCGGCTCGGCATCGCACGCAGCTTCCAGCAGACCAACACGTTCCGCAGCGTGTCGGTGCGCGAGAACATTGCCCGCGCCGTGTTGTTCGGACGGCGCGGCAGGCCAGCCGGCCTCGATCGGCTGCTACAGGAATTCCACCTGACCGAGCGGCTGGACGAACAGAGCGACAAGCTGCCGTACGGCCTGCAGAAGATGCTCGGGCTGGCGATGGCCTATGCGATCGGACCCAAGGTGCTGCTGCTCGACGAGCCGGCGGCGGGGCTGGAGCGCGGCGAGCGGGCGCAAATCGATGCGTTTGTGCATCATGTCCGCACGCATGGCGGATGTTCGGTGCTGATCGTCGAGCACGACATGGACCTGATCCGCCGGCTGTGCCCGCGCATCCTGGTGCTGGACGCCGGCAACGTGCTGGCCGACGGCGCACCGGCGGACGTGCTGGCGCGGCCCGACGTGATCAAGGCCTATCTCGGCGCCGTCGACGACGAGGAGGACGCATGAGTCTCCTTGAGATCGACGGGCTGACGATCCGCTATGGCGGGATCACCGCGCTCAACGGCATTTCCATCGCCGTGACGGAGGGCGAGACGGTGTTGCTGGTCGGCGCCAACGGGGCGGGCAAGTCCAGCACCATCAACGCCATCATCGGCCTGGTACCGGCCGCGGGCGGGCGCATCGTGTTCGACGGCAAGGACCTCGCCACCGTCCCCTGCGAGCGTCGCGCCCGGCTCGGGATCGGCTTTGCGCCGGAGGGGCGGCGGGTATTCCCGCGGCTGTCGGTGACCGACAACGTGCTGTCCGGCGCGTTCGGGCTGGGGCGGGCGCACCAGAAGCAGGCGCTGGACTGGCTGTGCTCGGTGTTCCCGCTGCTGATCGAGCGGGCGAAGCAGCCGGCCGGGCAGTTGTCCGGCGGGCAACAGCAGATGGTGGCGATTGCCCGGGCGATGTGCTCGTTCCCTCGCCTGCTGCTGCTGGACGAACCGTTCCTGGGCCTGGCGCCGGTATGGATCCAGCAGATCAGTGCGGCCATCGCGCAAATGAAGCAGCGCGGCACCACGGTGCTGATGACCGAGCAGATGGCCCGCCCCGCGCTGAAGCTGGCGACGCGCGGCTACGTGATGCGCGGCGGCGAGGTGCGGCGCAGCGGCACGGTGGCCGAAATCCGCGAGATCGCGCTGGCCGACGAATATCTCTGACCCTCACCAACGCTGAGCCGGCATTCGCCAAAACGCTGAGCCGGCATTCGCCGGGGGGCACTTGAGGCAGCAGCAGCAGCCGCGCACACTCGCGCCACCACACGCCGGTCCGACATGGCCGGCGGTGACACGAGAGGGTGGACCGAAGACGATGCGGGCTGGTGGCGACGCGACGATCATGGAAACGCCGGCGGCATTCCTTGCGCGGCTGGAGGCATCCGCGGTACGCACGGAAACGCCGTGCGGCGACGGCAAGATGGTCTGGCATTGCTGGGGCAGCGGGCCGAATTTGGTGCTGTTCCATGGCGGCGCCGGCTCCTGGCGGCATTGGGCGCATAATATCGACGTGCTGTCGAAGAGCTACCGGCTGGTGGTGCCGGATCTGCCGGGCCTCGGCGAATCCGCCGATCCGCCGAGCCGCGACGACGTCACCGCGGTCGCGGCGATCGTGGCGGCCGGCATCGATATCCAGATCGGGCCGGAGAGCCGCTACGATGTCGTCGGATTTTCCTTCGGCAGCACCATGGCGGGCTGCGTCGCCGCGATCCACGGCGCGCGCCTGCGGTCGGTGACGCTGGTCGGCTCGGGCGCCATCGGTCCGTCCAGCAGCATGATCGAGCTGTTGAAGGTGCGGCATCTGGCCGGCGAGGAACGCGTGGCCGCGCATCGCACCAACCTCAACCGGCTGATGATCGCCGATCCAGCTAAGATCGACGACCTGGCGCTGATCATTCAGGAATGGAACACCGTGCGTTCGCGGCTGAAGAGCCCGGTGCTCTCGCGCAGCGGCGCGCTGCTGCGGGCATTGGACAAGGTGCATGTGCCGTTGAACGGCATCTGGGGCGGGTCCGATGCGCCGGCCAATCCGCTGGCGACGCAGCGGATGCGGACGATGCGGGAGCTGCGGCCGGACGCGGACGTGCATCTGATCCCTGGGGCGGGACACTGGGTTGCCTATGAGGCGCCAGAGGAGTTCAACAGGGTGCTGCTGACGATGCTGGCCCGGACACGCCCGACCGGCTGAACGAACACCAACGCCATGGGCGGTTGGGGGGAAACGATGAACGAAACGACGGCGACCAGGGACAATGGCCTGGGTGAGATGATGGGCGATGCCGGCCCCGGCATGCTCGCCGGGCTGCGGGTGATCGAGGTCGCGGACGAGCGGGCCGAATATACCGGGCTGCTGCTGGCCGGACTCGGCGCCGAAGTGATCAAGATCGAGCCGCCGGAGGGTAACGCGACGCGGCGGATCGGGCCGTTCCTGGACGACGAGCCGGGCCTGGAGCGTTCGCTGTTCTTCTGGAACTACAACCGCAACAAGAAGTCGGTTGCGCTGGACCTGCGCGCGGCGCCGGGGCGCGAACAGCTGCTGCGGCTGCTGGAAGGCGCGGACATACTGGTGGATTCGAGCTGCGGCGCCCTGAACGAGGTGCTGGGGCTGGATCGCGCGGCGCTGGGCGCGCGCTTTCCGAAGCTGGTTGCCGCGCGCATCACGCCGTTCGGCGATGACGGACCGTGGAAGGATTTCAAGGGTTCCGACCTGATCCACCTCGCGCTCGGCGGCGTGATGATGAATTGCGGCTACGACCCCGATCCGAACTGGCAGTACGACACGCCGCCGATCGCGCCGCAGGTCTGGCACGCCTACCACATCGCCGGCGAGCAACTGGCCACCGGCATCATCGCCGCGCTGATCGCCCGGCACCGAACCGGCAACGGCCAGGATGTCTCCGTTGCGGTGCATGAGGCGGTGTCGAAGAACCCCGAACTCGACATCATGCACTGGGTGATGCGGCGCGTGCCGCTGTGGCGGCTGACCAACCGCCACGCGTTGGAAACGCCGAACCACTCGCCCAGCATCAGCCACACCAAGGACGGGCGCTGGTACATCTCGCACGGCATGGGCGCGCGCGACCTGAAGAACCTGGTGCCGCTGCTGACCAAGTACGGCATGCAGGCCGACCTGCAACCGCCGCCGCCGGACGCCGATCTGAAGGCGCGCGCGGTTCCCGGCTCCACCGCCGGCAACGAGGAGCGGGCGCATATGCTGGACGTGGTCCAGCGCTTCGTGCGCGCCTGGACCTATAGCGACACGCCCTGGCGCGAGGCGCAGGATGCCGGCCTGCTGTGGGCGCCGATCCGCAAGCCGCACGAGAACGCGCTGGACGAGCACTGGCTGAAACGCAAGAGCTTCGCCGACGTGCATCACCCCGAGCACGGTCGCAGCTTCCGCTACCCGACCAGCAAGTGGCTGAGCACGGCGACAAGCTGGCAGGTCGGCCGCCGCGCGCCGCTGCTGGGCGAGGACACNNCCCCAACATCTCCGCCCTGCACGGCAAGCCGTTTCCGCTGCAAGGGGTAAAGATCCTCGATTTCGCCTGGTTCCTGGCCTCCGCCGGCGGCACGCGCTTCCTGGCCGCGATGGGTGCCGAAAGCTACAAGGTGGAGTGGAAAGACAATCCCGACACGCGGCTGGCGGCGATGGCGCCGGTCGGCGGGCGGGCGGCGCGCGATGCCGCAACCGGCCCGCTGCAAGGCGTGAAAGACTCCGACATGGGCGGGCAGTTCAACAACAAGAACGCCGGCAAGCGCGGCATCTCGCTCAACATCCGCCATCCGAAGGGATTGCAGATCGCCAAGGATCTGGTGCGCATCTGCGACATCGTGGCGGAGGGTTTTTCCCCCGGCGTGCTGGACCGGCTCGGGCTGGGCTACGACGTGATGAAGAAGATCCGGCCGGACATCATCTACATCCAGCAATCCGGCATGGGCACGCACGGCCTGTACGGCCGGATGCGCACGGTGGGGCCGGTCGCCGCCGCCTTCGCCGGCCAGGGCGACATGTCCGGCCTGCCGGACCCGGCGATGCCGGTCGGGTGGGGCTACTCCTACCTGGACTGGATGGGCGCCTATGGCTACGCGCTGGCGCTGCTCGGTGCGTTGTATCACCGCGACCGCACCGGCCAGGGCCAGTGGATCGATGCGTCGCAGTGCGAATCCGGCATGTTCCTGACCGGTGCCACGGTGCTGGACTGGTCCGCAAACGGCCGGGCATGGTCGCGCTATGGCAACCGCTCGCCCTACAAGCCGGCGGCACCGCACGGCGCCTATCGCTGCGCCGGGGCGGATCGCTGGATCGCCATCGCCTGCTTCACCGACGCGGAATGGCACGCACTGGCGCAAGCGGCGGGACAGAGCGCGTGGCTGGAGGATCGCCGCTTCGCCACGCTCGCCAACCGGCTGGCGCATCAGAACGATCTGGATGCGCTGATCGAAGGCTGGACGCGCACGCAGGACGCCAGCGCGTGCATGCTGGCGCTGCAACGCGCCGGCGTGGCGGCGGGCGTGTGCCAGAACGCGGAAGACCGCTGCGACCACGATCCGCAACTGAAGCATCTGAAATGGCTGACCGAGGTCACCGGCACCAAGATCGGCACTTGGCCGGTCTACGAACTGCCGATGAAGTTCAGCCGGACGCCGGCGTATATCGGCGGGCCGATCGATCGTGGCGCGCCATGCTATGGCGAAGATAATTTGTGGCTGCTGACCGAACTGCTCGGCAAATCGCCGTCCGAGGTCGAGCGGCTGGCCGAGGAGGGAGTGATATGAGCGAACTCGCAGAACTGAAGAACCGCGCCGCGGTCATCGGCGTCGGCAACACCGCTTACGGCAACTTTCCGGATGTCGACGAATACGGGCTGGCGGCGCAGGCGTTTCGCAGTGCGGTCGCCGATTGCGGGATCGACAAGAACCAGATCGACGGCCTCGTGGTCTGCCGCATCCCCTATTACGGACGGATGGGCGAGGTACTCGGTCTCGATCCGCGCTGGACGCTAACGCTGCCGCCGCATGGGCGGATGTCCGGCATCGGCATCATCGAGGCGGCGACGGCACTGGCGACCGGGCACGCGAAATATGTCGCCCTGCTCTATGCCAATATCGGTCGTTCGCGCCGGGTGAACTACGGCGGCGACGAAAGCCCGGGCGTGTGGGACCCATTCGGCTTCACATCCCCCGGCGGGGCCCACGCCATGGCCTTCCAGCGGCACATGCAGATGTTCGGCACCACCACGCGCCAGCTGGCGGAAGTGTCGGTGGCGATACGCCATAACGCCGGCCTCAATCCCGACGCGGTGATGCGCAAGCCGATCACCATCGAGGACCACGAGAACGCACGCTTCATCACCGCGCCGCTGCGACTGCTGGATTACTGTCTGATCAACGACGGCGCGGTCTGCCTGATCCTGACCACGCCGGAACGGGCGAAGGACTTCAAGAAGCCGCCTGTTCTGATCTCGGGTTTCGGCGGACAGGAGAGTTTCACCCGATCGTCGATTCCCAACTTCGACATGGATTTCTGGTATCCGGCGGTAAAGGCGGCCGGAGATCAGGCCTACGCCATGGCCGGCGTGTCGCCGAAGGATGTGGATGCGCTGATGGCCTACGACAATTTCAGCCCCACCGTGCTGTTCAGCCTGGAGGGGCTGGGCTTCTGCAAGCAGGGCGAATCCGGCGGTTTCGTCGAGGGCGGCGCGCTGAAAGTGGGCGGGCGGCTGCCGGTCAACACCGACGGCGGGCACCTGTCCAACTCCTACATGCAGGGCTGGGCGCTGAACGTGGAGGCCGTGCGCCAGCTACGCGGCGAATGCGGCGCCCGGCAGGTGCCGGACTGCGAGGTGGTGCAATATGTGCAGGCCACGCCCTGCACGCGCTCGATCATCTATACGCGCGGTTGAGGGGGGAAAGTTCCATGAGCGAGACCTACAACAAGCCGCTGCCGAAGATCGACCCGGTGAATCGCGGGTTCTGGGAAAACGCCAAGGCAGGCAGGCTGTCGGTGCAGACGTGCAAGTCGTGCGGCGACAAGCACTATCCCGCCTCTCCGGTATGCCCGAAATGCCTGTCTTCGGACCAGGAATGGGGCGTGGTCAGCGGCAACGGCACGCTGGAATCCTGGGTGGATTTCCATCGCGCCTACTGGGACGGGTTCAAGGAAAACCTGCCCTATCGGGTCTGCCTGGTACGGCTGGCAGAAGGGCCGATCATGGTCAGCAATCTGGTCGGCAATTCCGACAATGCGAAAATGGGTGCTGCGGTACGCGTGGTTTTCGATAAGGTGACCGAGAACGTGACGCTGCCGAAGTTCGAAATGGCCTGAACGGCCGGAACAGACTGGGAGAAACATCATGAGCATCGCGGGCAAATGGCTCGGACGGATCGCCGGCATCGCGCTGGCGGTCGGCGCGGTTGGCGCGACCGCGCAGGCGGCGGACAAGACGCTGCGCGCGGTGGTGCATGCCGATCTGAAGATCCTCGATACCACCTGGACCACGACCTACATCACCAACCGCTATGGCTATCTGGTCTACGACACGCTGTTCGCGATCAACTCCAAGTTCGAGCCGAAGCCGCAGATGGTCGATACCTATAGCCTCAGCGACGACAAGCTGACCTATACGTTCACGCTGCGTAAGGGGATGAAGTTTCACGACGGCCAACCGGTCCGCGCGGCGGATTGCATCGCGTCGCTGAAGCGCTGGATGGTGCGCGACGTGATGGGCCAGGGACTGGCCAAGGTTCTGCAGGATTTCGAGGTGGTGGACGATCTCTCCTTCCGCATGCGGCTGAAGGAGCCGTACGGGCTGGTACTGGAGACGCTCGGCAAGCCGACCACACCGGCCTATATCATGCCCGAACGCATCGCCTCCCTGCCCATTAACCAGCAGACCACGGACTCGATCGGCTCCGGCCCGTTCATCATGAAGCGCGACGAATGGCGCCCGGGCAACAAGGCGGTGTTCGTGCGCAACCCCGATTACATCCCGCGCGCCGAACCGGCGGACTATCTGTCGGGCGGCAAGATCGCCAAGCTGGATCGGGTGGAATGGCTGTACATCCCCGACAACAACACCACCCTGTCCGCGCTGATGGCCGGGGAAATCGACTATTTCGAGGCGCCGCCGCTGGATTTCATCAAGCCGATGATGGAAGACAAGGATCTTCGCGTCCTCAACATCGACAAACTGGGCGTTCAGTTCGTGCTGCGGCCGAACTCGCTCAATCCGCCATTCAACAACATCAAGGCACGCGAGGCGCTGCTGTATCTGGTCAACCAGGAGGAGGTCATGCAGGCGGTGGTGGGCAACCCCGACCTGTATCTGAAGTTCTGCGGCGCGTTCTTCATGTGCGGTTCGGGCAACGAGACGGCGGTAGGGTCGGAGCCGTTGCGCAAGCCCGACTATGCCCGCGCCAAGGCGCTGCTGGCGGAAGGCGGCTATAAAGGCGAGAAGCTCGTCGTGCTGCTGCCCACCGACCGGCCGCAATACGCCGCCGCGACCATGGTTCTGGCGTCCGCCCTGCGCAAGGCGGGGGCGGCGGTGGACCTGCAATCGGGGGACTGGAGCACGATCTCGGTCCGCCGCGCCCGCAAAGACCCGCTGGACAAGGGCGGCTACAACATCTTCATCACCAGCCAGGGCGGCCCTGACCCGTCCAACCCGGTCGCCAACACCTGGTTCAACGCCGGCTGCGAGCGGGCCAATCCCGGCTGGCTGTGCGACCCGGAGCTGGAAGCGCTGGTGACCGCCTGGACCAAGGAAAACGATACGGCAAAGCGGCGGGCGATGATCGAGACTATCCAGGCACGGGCCTACGTCGCCGTACCCTATGTACCGTACGGCCAGTTCTTCCAGCCGATCGCCTTCCGCGCCAACGTCACCGGGGTTCTGGTATCCGGCATGCCGGTCTACTGGAACATCGACAAGCAATAGCCGCGATAGAGCGACCACCGCATGCTCGGGCTCGTCATCCGTAGGATACTGGCGACGATCCCGGTCATGCTGGTGGTCGCGCTGGTGGTGTTCCTGCTGCTGCATCTCAGCCCGGGCGACCCGGCGGCGATCATCGCCGGCGAGAATGCGACGTCGGAGGACATCGAGCGCATCCGCGCCACGCTCGGGCTCGACCGGCCGCTGGTGCTGCAGTTCGTGCTCTGGATCGCTGACCTGCTGCGCGGCGATCTCGGCGTGTCGGTCTACAACCATGTGCCGGTGACGACGCTGATCGCCCAGCGGGTGGAACCGACCCTGTCGCTCGCTGTCTGCACCATGATCCTGGCGGTCTCGCTCGCGGTGCCGCTGGGCATCGTGGCGGCGTGGAAGGTGGGCAGCTGGATCGATCACGCGATCATGGGGCTGGCGGTGATCTCGTTCTCCTGCCCGGTGTTCCTGATCGGCTATGCGCTGGTGTTCCAGTTCTCGCGCACCTGGAAATGGCTGCCGGTGCAGGGCTTCACCCCGATGTCGCAGGGCGTCGGGCCGTATTTCGCGCATCTGGCGCTGCCGGCCCTGGCGCTGGGGCTGGTCTACATGGCGCTGCTCGCGCGCATGACCCGCAGCACCATGCTGGAGGTACTGGCCGAGGATTACATCCGCACCGCCCGCGCCAAGGGGCTGGGCGCGGGCGCGGTGCTGCTGCGCCATGCGCTAAAGAACGCCGCGGTGCCGATCGTCACCACCATCGGGCTCGGCGTCGCGCTGCTGATCGGCGGCGTGGTGGTGACAGAGAGCGTGTTCGCCATTCCCGGGATCGGCCGCCTGACCATCGAGGCGGTGACGCAGCGCGACTATCCGGTGATCCAGGGCGTGATCCTGATCGCCTCGATGGTCTATGTGCTGATCAATCTGGCGATCGACCTGACCTACTCGCTGCTCGACCCGCGGATACGCTACTGATGCGACGAATATGGCGGCATCCGAAGATCGTGCTGGGCGGCGTGCTGCTGTCGGCGTTGGTGCTGCTGTCGCTCGCCGCGCCGTGGATCGCGCCGTACGATCCGATCGAGCTGGACGTCGTGCATCGACTGCGCCCACCGTCGGGCGCGCACTGGTTCGGCACCGACGCCTATGGGCGCGACATCCTCAGCCGCACGCTCTATGGCGGGCAAATATCGTTGCTGATCGGTCTGTCCGTCGCCGCGCTGGCCAGCGTGGTCGGCACCACGATCGGGCTGGTGGGAGGCTATGTGCGCTGGCTGGACGCGACGGTGATGCGGGTGATGGACGGGCTGATGGCGATCCCCGGCATCCTGCTCGCGGTGGCGATGCTGTCGCTGACGCGGGCCAGCGTGCAGACGGTGATCGTCGCCATCACCATCCCGGAAATCCCGCGCGTGGTGCGGCTGGTGCGATCGGTGGTGCTGTCGATCCGCGAACAGGTGTTCATCCAGGGCGCGATCACCAGCGGCTCGCGCCTGCCGCGCATCCTGTTCCGCCATGTGCTGCCGAACGCGCTGGCGCCGATCATCGTGCAGGCGACGTATATCTGCGCCTCGGCGGTGCTGATCGAGGCCTATCTGGGCTTTCTCGGCGTCGGCACGCCGCCGGAAATCCCAAGCTGGGGCAACATCATCGCCGATGGCCGCAACTTCGTGCAGCTGGCGATCTGGAACGTGACGTTCCCCGGACTGTTCCTGGGCGGCATGGTATTGTCGATCAACGTGCTGGGCGACGGGGTGCGCGACCTGCTCGATCCACGCATCGCGCGACGGATGTAAATCAGCGGCGTTGGGACGCCAGAAGGGGATTGGCCCACCGAACAGTGCCGGTGGGCCCCTCACCTACAACTCAGCGATCCATATCCCGTCAGGAGCGCCCGCAACCAGCGGCCGTACGGTTGCCCCGCGCATGTGTTCTCATGCTTTTTCCGGTGCCGGATCGTGCCATGGCGGCAGGAACTGAACCACTATCGTCAACAAGATCAGCGGAGCGATCAGCACGGACGAAGCGGCGAGAATGCCGTCCCGGCCGAATACCTCGAACTGGAAGTCCAACAGCCCCTTGCCCGTTTTCGCGATCTCCTGTCCGCCGATGACCACGTTGTACCGCATCATCAGGACCGAGAACATCACCAGTATGGCGCTTACCACAATCCCGACGGCCAGCGGCAGCCCCTTGGTCCCGCGCCAGAACAGATAGGACAGCACAAGGATCGGCGTCACCGCGCCAAGCGCGACTTGCAAGATGAAGAAAGGAACGATCAGCGGGCCTTCCACGAATTGCATGATGAACTCAATGCCCTCGCGACCGCGATAGACCAGTGCGCCGAACTCCACGCCCTCCAGCAGCAGGGCGAACATCAGGAAGCCCCACATCGCGTAACCCAGGCCCTTCAGGCAGTCGAGGTCGACCCGGACCCGGCGCAGCCAGCACGATACGACATAGAGCACGATCAACAGTGCGACGCCCGAAATGATGGCGGAAAACAGGAAGATGACCGGCATCAGATCGGAGGACCACCACTCACGCGATTTCAGCGACCCAAAGACGAATCCCACATAGCCATGTAGGCCATGTGCGCCGGGTATGCCGATCACCGCCAACGCGAAGATCCATTTCCGGTCATACTGCATCGCCTCCTCGGACACGTCATACGACCCGAGGGTGGCCACGCGATAAGCAAACCCGAGCAAGCCGCGCCGTTTTTGTGCCTGTTTCACAATGTACGGCCGGAACACGAACCAATTTTCCAGCATCAGCAGAATAATATAGAAGGCAGAGACATAGCCAAAAATCGCCATCGCCGAGGTCAAATGCGGCGTCAGCATGGCGTTGAAGGCACGCTCCGCATGGCCGAGATGCAGCAGCAGCGGTGTCGGCACGAAGATCATCAGACACAGCGAGGACAACATGGCAAAATGCGCCACCGGCTCCAGGCGTTTGAAGCCGAACACCTGGTACAGGCTTGAAACAGTGAACGCTCCCGCCACCAAGCCGGTAAGATAGGGATAGACGACGATCAGCACCGACCACGGAAAGACCGTCTCATTGGGATAGACGTAGCCGGTAAACGGCATGGCCTGAAATAGGGGCTCCATCAGATAACCTCCTTGTCGAGGCCGATATAGAAGACATTAGGACCGTTGCCGGTTTCGCGTTTGAGCACCTGGACGCGATTGTCACTGATGAACTTGCTGATCGGACTTTTCTTGTCCTTCAGATCACCGAAGATACGCGCGCTGACCGGGCAGACCTCGACGCAAGCGGGGTTCAATCCCTTGGTGATACGGTGGTAGCACCAGGTGCATTTGTCCGTGACGTGCTTCTCCTCGTTGAAGAAGCGCGCACCGTAGGGGCAGGCCTGCACGCAGTACTGGCAGCCGATGCAATAGGTGTGATCGATCAGCACCGCGCCGTCCGCGGTCTTGTACGTGGCGCCGGTCGGACACACCTGCACGCAGGCCGGATGCGTGCAGTGGTTGCACAGTTTGGGTACGAAGAATGCCTTCTCGACTTTCTCGTCTTTGTAGCGATTGGCGAACCGATATACCCCTTCCGAACCGGAGGCCGCGATGTTCACGGGGTCGGCCTGGCTATCGATGCGCGGCTTGTCCTCGCCCTCGATATAGACATAGCGCTCNNCAGCCGATGCATTTCGTGGCATCGACCCCGTAGCCCCATTGGTGTTCGTTCCAGTCGTAGCCGGGAATATCCGGCTTCGCGGCTGTCTGCGGCTGCGCCGTGGCGGCTTCGGATTTCGCCACGACACCACTGCCGACGGCTTCAGCCGCGACCGCCACAGCGCCGGTTCCAGCTGCCGCGCCGAGCAATCCCAGAAAGCTCCGGCGCCCTGGCTTGGGCTCCGCTGGTCCTTGCTGATCTGCCATTATCAAACGCCCTCTGTCATCGTGTTGTTATTGCGGCCTCATTTGCACGCGGCGCCGGCGAAAAATGCCGCCAGCCTCGTCACATCCGCTTCGCTCAGATCCTTGGCCATCACCGACATCAAGGCGTTCTTGCGACCGCCATCACGGTAGGATTTCAGCGCCGTGACGCCGTAGTCCTTGGAAAGTCCGGCGAGGTTGGGCCATAGCGGTTGCCGGCTGACACCAGAAGCGCCATGGCAAATCAAGCAATTGTCCTTGTTGGCCAACGCATGCCCGGCAGCTGCCTCCGCATTATCCTGCGCCGCGCCGCTGCTGCAGCTCAAACCCGCATAGTAGGCTGCGATATTCTGCATGTCGGCATCGCTCATGTTCTGCACCATGCGGCGCATCACGGAGTCATCGCGCTGTCCGGTCTTGTACGCCTGCATGGCCTCGACGAGGTAGGCAGGCCGCTGGCCGGCAAGGCTCAGGCTGGATGCCGCCTGCCCGCCGGCGGGTGCGGCTCCGGAGAAGTCGTCGGTGTCATCCTTGGCAGCGGGGCTGGCGGCGGCCGGTGCGGAGCCAGGGGCCGGCGCGGCGTGACATCCGTCGCATCGTGTGGCCGCCGCCTTTCCTGCCACCGCATCGCCCGACGGTACGTTGGCCAGCACGGACCCGGCGATCGTCTTCGGCGAATGCGGATTGTGGCAGGTCGTGCATTGCAATGTTGCGGCGTGATCGGCGATGACGATCTGCGGCTGTTGCGCCGGCCGGCCAGCCATCTGCTCATGACAGAGCGTGCAGAGTTTCGCCGTATCGGTCGGCACGACCATTTTCAGATTCTTCGGGTGGTCATTGCCCGTCGAGACGTTCTGGAACGGGCCCTTCACATCCCGGCTGCCGCCGGGGCCGTGACAGACCTCGCACTTGATGACCTTGCCCTGGTCCACGCTGTTATGCACGCCCTTGGACCATTCGGCGGTCTGCTCTGCATGGCAGGACACGCAGTACGCCGTGCCTTTGAATTTTGGCTTGTCCGAGGCGATGTCCGCCACCGAGGCGCCTCTGTAATGGCCGTACAGGTAGTACGAGTCCACGGTGAAATACTGCTTCGCCGAGTAGGCGACGATGGCGAACACCACCAGAAGCAGCATGAGGCGCACGATGTGTTTTGGCATGATTTCAATTTTCTCTACGGAGTTCGACCAGAACCCGGTCGACGTCGATCTGGGGCAGCCGGACCACGCCGTTTCCGGCGTAACCAGACGGTCTGATCCTTCGTGCGGGAGATATGCCAGCAGAGGGCACTGCGCGTGCCGTAGAACGTGATGGTCGTCGGTCCAGGCCCATCGTCTGCTCGCCTCCCACCGGGGCCCGCGCACCCCACAGTATTGCTTCAAACCTGTTGCCAGACGGCACGGTCCTGATAGCGCGGACAAAACACAACTTGGGGCCGCGGTTGCCCGCGACTCGTTGTGCCAGAATGTTCATCAAATTAGGGCTGCGCCGGATTTCCACCTTGATCCATGTCAAACCACTACGGATTCTGACGTAAGACGTCGATTTATGTCATTCGATCCCGCCAGGCCTTCTGCCTCGTCGTCGTCACAAGATGCCGCATTGCCCATGATGCCCTTGGGGCTTAAGGTTTCGTTTAATATTGACAGGGAGCGTCGTCATGCATCTCGCAATATCCCGCCGCCGCATGCTCGCGACCGGCGCTGTCGCGCCCTTGGCAACCCCTGCCATTGTCGCGAACGCGGCCGTCCCTGGCGCCCCGGCGATCCGTATCGGCGTTCTCACCGCGCTGACCGGCGAGTACGCCGACGCCGCCGGCTACGGCTCGGTCGAAGGCACGAAAATGGCGGTCGAGGATTTCATCGCCGAGCACAAGCCGGGCTTTAGGATCGAGGTGGTGCCCGGCGACATGTTGGACAAGCCGGATATCGGTGTCGCGCTGGCCCGTTCCTGGTTCGACGTGGATGGGATCGACATGATCGTGGACATGCCGAACTCCGCCGTCGCGCTCGGCGTGGCCACCGTGACGCGCGAAAAGAACAAGGTCGCCCTGTATGTCGGCGCCGGGTCGGACAAGCTCACCGGCGCGGCATGCAGCCCGAACCACCTGCACTGGCTGTACGATACCTGGGCGATCCCGCACGCCACCGCGACGGCGGTGATCGCGGATGGGGGAGATTCCTGGTTCTTCATCACCGCCGACTATGCGTACGGCCATGCGCTCGTCGATTCCTGCACCACCTTCATCAAGGCCGCCGGCGGGAAAGTGCTGGGCGACCGCGCCTTCCCCTTCCCCGACACGTCGGACTTCTCATCGTACCTGGTGCAGGGGCAGGCGAGCGGGGCGAAAATACTGGCGCTGGCGATGTCGGGCGGCAACCTGATCAACTGCATCAAGCAGACGCAGGAGTTCGGCATCACCAAGAAAGGCCAGCGTATCGTCGGACTGGGCATCCTGATGACGACGCTGCGCGCACTGGGGCTGGAGACCGCGCAAGGCCTGGTCTACGCGGACTCGTTCTACTGGGATCTGAATGACGGCACGCGGGCGTTCTCCAAGCGGCTTGCCCCGCGCTATCGCAACATGATGCCGACCATGCTGCATGCCGGCTGCTACTCGGCCACGCTGCACTACCTGAAGGCGGTGGAGGCGATGGGGGTGGACAAGGCGAAGGCCGATGGGGCGGCGACCGTCGCCCAGATGAAGGCGATCCCGCCGCATGATCCGCTGTTCGCCAACGCCTCTATCCGGCCGGACGGGCGCAAGATCCACGACATGTTCCTGTACCAGGTGAAGACCCCGGCCGAGAGCAAATATCCCTGGGACTACTGCCGGGTTCTCCGCACCATCCCGGCGGCCGAAGCGTTCCGCCCGATCGCCGAGGGCGGCTGCAAGTTGGTATAGCGGCTCGGGGCGGGCCTCCGGCGCGCCCGCCCCGATCGGCCGGCCCGGCTAGCCGCCGGTGAAGTCCGGCTTGCGTTTCGCGGTAAATGCCGACACCGCCTCCCGGTGATCCTTCGACCAGTTCGACTGCGTCTCCAGGCTGATGCTGAGGTCCATCGTGGAATGCGCGATCTGGCGCAGCGGGATGTTGATCACCTGCTTGGTCCACCGGATCGACTTCATCGCCCCGCCCGCCAGCCGGCGCGCGAGGCCGTAGACCTTCTCGTCCAGTTCCTCCGGCGGCACCACATGGTTGATCAGCCCGATCCGGTGCGCCTCGGTCGCGGTCATCAGGTCGCCGGTGAACAGGTATTCCTTGGCCCGCGCGAAGCCGATCAATTGCGGCCACATCATCGCCCCGCCGTCGCCGGCCACCAGACCCGCGCTTACGTGCGGATCGCCGATCTTCGCCGTGTCGGCGGCGATGATGATGTCGCACATCAGCGCGATCGTTGCGCCAAGCCCCACGGCATGGCCGTTGACCCGCGCGATCACCGGCTTGTCGCATTCCAGCATGCGGAAGATGATCCGTTTCGCTTCGGGCACGCTGGTGGCGTCCCACAGCTCCGGCCGGTCGATCTTCTGCTGCATCGCGATCACGTTGCCACCCGCCGAGAACGCCCGCCCGGCGCCGGTCAGGACCACCACGTTCACCTCCGGGTCGTCCTGCACGTCCTCCCAGATACGCGACATCGAGTAGTGCATTTCGGGCGAGAACGCGTTCATCGTTTCCGGCGCATTCAGGGTGATCGTCATCACCTTGTCCCGCTTCTCCACCTTCAACCCGCCGTACTGGCTGTAGTCGTACACCTTGTCTAGCGGCGGCATGGCGTTGGCTCCCTTTCATCGTCGGTCGATTACCGGCTGGCTGGAACTATGACGCAAAACCGCCGGTTCGTCACGCCGACGTGGTAGCGCCCGACTTTGCCCCAAAGCCACTTCGTGCTAAACGACTGGTCAGAAAATAATCGACAGGACTCAGTTTCATGGCTGCCCGGGCATTTCCGGATGGCTTTTGCAACAATCGTCCCGTCGGCAGCGAATACAGGAGACGAACCCGGATGCATCCTTTCATGAAGGCGCTGACCGTTGCATGCGTAACGCTGGGGTTGACCATCGCCAGCGGTCTAGCTGGCGAGCCGAAATCGGGTGGCATCCTGAAGATGTACCACCGCGACAGCCCAGCCAGCGCATCGATCATGGAAGAGGCGACCTATTCCACCCTCACCCCATTCATGGGGGTATTCAACAATCTGGTCCTGTATAAGCAGGACGTGCCACAGAACACCCTGGACAGCATCGAACCGGAACTGGCGACCAGCTGGTCCTGGAGCGCCGACAACAAGACCCTGACCTTCAAGCTGCGCACCGGCGTGAAATGGCATGACGGCAAGCCGTTCACCGCGAAGGATGTGGTCTGCACGATGGACCAGGTGCGCGGCAAATCCACCACCAACCCGCTGCGCAAGAACCCACGCCTGGCCTGGTATCAGAACGTCACCGATGTGACCGCGAACGGCGACGACGAGGTCGTGTTCACGCTGGCGCGGCCGCAACCCTCGCTGCTTGCCTTGCTCGCCTCCGGCTATGGGCCGATGTATCCCTGCCATGTCTCGGCACGCGATATGCGGGTGGCGCCGATCGGCACCGGACCGTTCAAGTTTGTCGAGTTCAAGGCCAACGAGTCGATCAAGCTGACCCGCAACCCCGATTACTGGAAGCCGGGGCGGCCGTATCTGGACGGCATCGAGTTCACCATCATCCCGAACCGCTCCACCGCCCTGCTCGCCTTCGTCGCCGGAAAGTTCGACATGACCTTCCCAACCGAGGTCAGCGTGCCGCTGCTGAAAGACGTCATGGCCCAGGCGCCGCAGGCGATCTGCGTGCTGGCGCCGCAGAACGTCAGCAGCAACGTCATCATCAACCGCGACAAGCCGCCGTTCGACAACGCCGATATCCGCCGGGCAATGGCGCTGACGATCGACCACCACGCCTTCGTCGACATCCTGTCGGAAGGCAAGGCCAACATCGGCGCCGCCATGCTCCCCGGGCCGGAAGGCGTCTGGGGCATGCCCGACGAGATGCTGCGCAAGCTGCCGGGCTACGACCCCGACGTGGAAAAAAGCCGCGCCGAGGCCCGCAAATTGATGGAGAAGAGCGGTTACGGGCCGAACAACCGGTTGAAGGTGAAGATCTCCACCCGCAACATTCCGACCTATCGGGATCCCGCGGTGATCCTGATCGACCATCTCAAACACATCTACATCGACGGAGAACTCGATGTGGTCGAAACCGCCAACTGGGACGCCAAGGTATCGCGCAAGGACTACGTGGTGGGCCTGAACCTGACCGGCAGTGCGGTGGACGACCCCGACCAGAACTTCTACGAGAATTACGCCTGCGGCTCGGCCCGCAACTACGCCGGATATTGCAACAAGGACTTGCAGGCACTGTTCGATAAACAGAGCCAGATAACCGACATCGAGGCACGCAAGAAGCTGGTCTGGGAGATCGACGCCAAGCTGCAGGAAGACATCGCCCGGCCCATCATCTACCACCTGCGGTCCGCCACCTGCTGGCAGCCCTACGTCAAGGGCTACAGCCCGATGGTGAACAGTTCCTACAACGGCTACCGCTTCGAGGGCGTCTGGCTCGACAAGTAGCCGGGGACCGAAATCGATAGAGAGGAAGAGCGGGATTGGGTGCCTATCTGGTTCGCCGGTTCGGACTGATGCTGCTGACGCTGTTCGGCATCTCGGTCATCATCTTCGTGCTGCTGCGGCTGGTGCCCGGCGATATCGTCGACATCCTGTTCGACAGCGCCGGCATGGTGAACCCGGCCGAGAAGCTGAAGATCCAGCAGGACCTCGGCCTCGACAAGCCCATTCCCGTGCAATATGCCGCCTGGATCGGCGGGCTGATGCACGGCGATCTCGGTTATTCCTATGTTTCCGAGAAGCCGACGCTGTCGGAGATCCTGCCGCGCCTGCCGATCACCGCCAAGCTGGCCGGCATGGCGCTGGGCTTCGCCGTGCTGATCGGCGTGCCGCTTGGCGTGATCAGCGCTGTTCGACAGAACTCCTGGGTGGACCATGTGCTGCGGGTGATCAGCCTTGCCGGACTGTCGATGCCGTCGTTCTGGCTTGGGCTGCTCATCCTGATGGGCTTCGTCGCCGCGTTCGGCACGTTGCCGATCTACACCGAACCGCCCAAGACGATGCTGGACGGATTCCTGCTGCTGGCGGTGCCGGCGGCGGCTGTCGGCTTCCGCAGTTCGGCGCTGGTGATGCGCCTGACACGGTCATCGATGCTGGAGGTGCTGCGCCAGGACTACATCCGCACGGCACGCGCCAAGGGCGCCTCGCCGGGTGCGGTGAATTTCAATCATGCGCTGCGCAACGCCATGCTGCCAGTGGTCACGGTGATCGGCATCGAGGCGGCGTTCCTGATCGGCGGACTGATCGTCACCGAGACCGTGTTCAATATTCCCGGCGTGGCACGCTTCCTGGTGGAGGCGATCCGCTGGCGCGACTATCCGATCGTGCAGAACCTCGTGATGTTCATCGCGGTCGTCGTTGTGGTGATGAACTTCCTGGTCGACATGCTCTACGCGGTGCTCGATCCGCGCATCAAATACTCGGACTAGGACAAAGCATGGCAGGCACAGACTATTCCGCGGAACTGAACAAGGCCGGTGCCAACGCCACCGGCGTGTTCGGGCAGCTGCGATTTCTGGCGCGGTCCTATCCGCTCGGGGCGATCGGTGCCGCGATCATGGTGCTGTTCGTGTTCTGTGCGATCTTCGCCGACCTCATCACCCGGTTCGACCCGCTCTCCACCAACGCCGCGATCTCGCTCGCCCGGCCAGGCGGACAGCACTGGCTCGGCGCCGATTTCATGGGCCGGGACGTGTTCGCCCGGCTGGTCTACGGCGCGCGGATATCGCTGGCCGTCGCCATTTCCTGCACCGCGATCGGCAGCATCCTCGGCATCGCCATCGGGCTTGCCGCCGGCTATCTCGGCGGCTGGGTCGATCTGCTCACCCAGCGCCTGACCGACATCATGCAGGCGCTGCCGCTGCTGGTCCTGGCGCTGGTGATGTCGGCCGCACTCGGGCCATCCCTGCGCACGACGATCATCGCCATCTCCATACCGCTGGTGCCCTATTCGGCCCGGGTCATCCGGTCCAACACCTTGGCCGTGCGCGAAATGGCCATGGTGGAGGCAGCGAAGGCGGTTGGCATGAGCGAGTTCCGCGTTGCCGTGCGCCATGTACTGCCCAACACCATCGCGCCGCTGATCGTGCTCGCCACCGCGCAGTTCGGCTCGACCATCCTCACCGAGGCATCGCTGTCGTTTCTCGGCCTCGGCATTCCCGAACCCTACCCATCCTGGGGCCGGATGCTGTCGGAATCCGCCGCCGAATATATTCGCACCGCGCCCTGGCTGGTGATCTTTCCCGGAATCGCGATCAGCCTCGTGGTGTTCGGCACCAATCTTCTGGGCGATGCGATCCGCGACCTGCTCGATCCCCGGCAGCGCGGCTGATGGACACGCATATCCCGAACACGCCGGTGCTTGAGGTCGACGGATTGTCGACGGTGTTCTTCACCCGTGGCGGCGTCGTCAATGCGGTCAGCGACGTGTCGTTCTCCATCCATCGCGGCGAGACCCTGGCGGTCGTCGGCGAGAGCGGCTGCGGCAAGAGCATGACGGCATTGTCCATCCTGCGTCTGGTGCCGGACCCGCCGGGGCGCATCGTCGCCGGCCGCGTGCTGCTGGACGGGCGCGACCTGCTGGTGCTGGACGAGCCCGAGATGCGCGCGGTGCGCGGCAACGACATCAGCATGATCTTCCAGGAACCGATGACCAGCCTTAACCCGGTCATCACCGTCGGACGCCAGATCGCCGAGGCGTTCGTGCTGCATCAGCATCTGTCGCGATCGGCTGCGATGGACAAGGCGGTGGAGATGCTGCGGCTGGTGCGCGTCCCCGAGCCGGCGCAGCGGGCGCGCGAATATCCGCACCAGTTCTCCGGCGGCATGCGCCAGCGCGCGATGATCGCGATGGCTCTGGCCTGCAATCCGAAGGTGTTGATCGCGGACGAGCCGACGACGGCACTGGATGTCACGATCCAGGCCCAGATCCTCGATCTCATGCTCAACCTGCAGAAGGAGCTTGGCACCGCCATGCTCCTGATCACCCACGATCTCGGCGTGGTCGCGGAGACCGCCCAGCGCGTGATCGTGATGTATGCCGGCCGCAAGGTGGAGGAGGCCAGCGTCGATGCGCTGTTCGCCACGCCGCTGCATCCCTACACCCACGGGCTGATGGCCTCGGTGCCGCGCCTGGCGGTGATGAGCGGCGATGCCGGCGCGCCGGAACGGTTGCAGGAGATACCGGGCTCCGTGCCGCCGCTGACCAATCTGCCGCCGGGCTGCGTGTTCGCCGCGCGCTGCGCCTACGCCGATGGCCAATGCACGACCGAATATCCGCCCTACGAGCAGAAGCGCCCGGACCATTGGGCTGCTTGCTGGCACGCCGATCGGATCGCGGGGAGCGCACCATGACGCCGGTGATCGAGGTCACCGACCTGCAAAAACACTACCCGGTACGCAAGGGCCTGCTGCGCCGGCAGGTCGGGGCCGTGTTCGCCGTCGACGGGGTCAGTTTTTCCATCAACCAAGGCGAAACGCTGGGTTTGGTTGGCGAAAGCGGCTGTGGAAAATCCACCGTGGCGCGCACGGTGATGCGGCTTATCGAGCCGACCGGCGGCAGCATCCGGCTGAACGGCACCGACATCACTGGGCTGTCCAAGGCCGAGATGCGGCCGTTCCGGCGCCAGATGCAGATCGTGTTCCAAGACCCGTTCTCGTCGCTCAACCCGCGCATGCGCGCCGGAGACATCGTGGGCGAGGTGCTCGAAGTCCACCACCTCACTCGCGGCCGTGCTACCGAGGCGCGCGTGGCGGAGCTGTTCGCACAGGTCGGACTGCGGCCGGCGCAGATGGCCGGCTATCCGCATCAGTTCTCTGGTGGCCAACGCCAGCGCATCTGCATTGCCCGGGCATTGGCCCTGGACCCGCAGCTGATCGTCTGCGACGAGCCGGTTTCGGCGCTCGACGTGTCGATCCAGGCCCAGGTCATCAACCTGATGATGGATCTTCAGCGCGACAAGAAGCTTTCCTATCTGTTCATCGCGCACGATCTCGCGGTGGTGGAGCATATCAGCCATCGCGTAGCGGTGATGTATCTCGGCCGGATCGTCGAATACGCCGACAAGCGGGATCTGTTCCTAAATCCAAAGCACCCCTACACGGAGGCGCTGCTGTCCGCCGTGCCGGTGCCGAACCCGCGCCTGAAGCGCCAGAAACGCATTCTGCAGGGCGATGTGCCGAGCCCGATGCACCCGCCGCCGGGCTGCCCGTTCCATACCCGCTGCCCATACGTCGAGCCGCGCTGCCGGCAAGACGTTCCAACACTGCGGGAAGTCGCGCCGGGGCACCTGGTTTCCTGCCATCTGCACGGCCTTTGACCGACTTCGATCGGGGCCGCCCTGGCGCTCATCCCGCCACGTTCTCAACCGCTTGGTTTCGCGCCGCCATTGACACGCTGATTCGCCGGGCTGATAATGAACGAGCGTTCATACGCTGGAAAGCGCACGATCTAGGTTCATTTGGAACTTTATCACCGCATCTTCGGATGCGGCGTTACGCGGAACCAAGGCGGCAAGTCTTCGGCTGAATGGCTGGCATCTCCGGACGGAGGACCACGCATGCAAGAGCGCAAGGGCGCCGAAATAATCCTCGATTACCTCATCAAGGAACGCGTCCCTTTTCTCTTTGGCTTGTGCGGTCATGGCGACGTCGGTCTGATGGACTCTGCGTTCGAGCGGCAGAATTCGATCAAGACGATCTCGACGCACAACGAGCAGATTGCCGGGTTTATGGCCGATGCCTTCTACCGCGTCAGCCGCCAGCCGGTGGCGACGTTCACGTCCTGCGGACCGGGTTCGGTCAACATTCAGATGGCGATCGCCTGTGCGTTCTTCGACTCCTCGGCCGTGCTGGCGATCACCGGGAACATTCCCACCCAGCAATTCAATCGCGGACCGTTTCAGGAATTCGGCCACCATTACCAAGCCGATTTCGTCACCGCCATGCGCCCTTACGTGAAGCGCAGCTTTCAGGCGACCCGGGCTGACATGCTGCCCGACATGATACGGCAGGCCTATGGCACCATGTTGAGCGGTCGCACCGGGCCGGTGCATCTCGATGTCCCGTTCAACGTCTTCGTCGAGACCACTGCCACCGACACTTCGGATGCCAGCCAGTGGCGCTCCGCCGCTTCCCCGCGGTCCCAGGGCGATCCGCTGGCAATCGAACAGGCCCTCGATCTCCTGCTGGGCGCGGAGCGTCCGGCAATCCTTGCCGGGCACGGCTGCGTTCTGGCCGGTGCGCAACCGGAGTTGCTGCAATTCGCCGAACTGCTGGACCTGCCGGTTTGCACAACCCCGCAAGGCAAAGGCGCGATCGACGAGGAGCATCGGCTGAGCCTTGGCCCCACCGGCCGCGACGGCGTCTATCCGGCCAACCGGGCAGCGCGCGCCTGCGACGTTCTGCTGGCGCTCGGCACGCGGTTCGGCGATCGCGGCGCCAGCAGCTGGGGTCCAGGTATGACGCACAGCATACCGCCGACGAAGCTGATCCATGTCGACCAGGATTCTGGCCAGCTGGCACGCAACTATCCGACGGAGGTAGGGATTGTCGGCGATGTCAGGCTGGTCATTCGCCAGTTGATCGAGGCGGTGCAGCGGCGCGGTACCACTCCCCCACAGCAGGCGGGCAACTGGCGCGCTTCGGCGCGAAGCTGGAAACAGCAATGGCAGAGCGACCTAGACAAGACGCGCGGCTCATCGGACATCCCGATCCACGGCGACAGGCTGATCGCCGAATTGCAGCGGGCGATCCCGAAGCACACCATCATGCTTTCCGACATCGGCGCCCATCACAGTTGGATGGTCCAGCAATGGAAGGTGCCAGACCAGGGCATGCTGCTTCAGTCTGGGGGATTTGCCGCCATGGGCTTTGGCGTCGGCGGCGCCTTGGGGGCACAGCTCGCCGCACCCGGCCGCCCAGTTGTCGCCGTCGTCGGCGATGGCGGTTTCCTCATGCATGCAAGCGCCGTCGCGACCGCCGTCGAGTACGATTTGCCGGTGGTCTGGGTGGTCTGGAACAACACCGGATTCGTCTCGATCCGCGACCTCCAGGTCGGGTTTTTCGGCGCGGGGCGGGAGTTCGAGACCCGTTTCCGTTCGCAGCGCACCGGCGAGCTGCTCAGCACCGATTTCGCACTGCTGGCCCAGGCGATGGGCGCCCAGGGCGTGCGCGTCGAACGGCCGCAGGACATCGGCGAGCAGCTCCAGACGGCGCTGGCGAGCGGCAAGCCGACGGTGCTCGATGTTCGGGTTCAAGCCGACATCCGCCGGCGCACCAGTGGGGGATGGGACATGCCGCCGCTGAAGGGTACGTCACCGAATTACGACCCCGATCCCTACCAGACGCCGTCGCGGCGGGATGGACCAGTTTGATGAGCAAATCAGAAACCGGCGTTCCATAACCAGCCGAATACGGCTGTTTCAGCATTTTCATGCTGAGCAAGCCGCCCCACGCGATAGGGAGGATCGACATGAAACCGAACATTCTCGCTACCCTTGCCGCAACAATGCTGTTGGCAATCTCGGTGCAAGCCTACGGCCAGGCGAAAATCTCCGATGGTGTCGTGAAGCTCGGCGTACTCACAGATATGTCCGGCCCGTACGCCGACAACAACGGCCCGGGGTCCGTGCTCGCGGCGCAGATGGCCGCCGAGGATTTCGGCGGCAAGGTACTCGGCGCACCGATCGAGGTGATTTTTGCCGACAACCAGAACAAGCCCGATATCGGCGTGTCGATCGCGCGGCAGTGGTTCGACAATGATCACGTCGACGCTCTTGTCGACATCGCGGCCAGCAATGTCGGGATCGCGGTCGGGCATCTCGCACAAGACAAGAACCGCGTCGTCCTCAATAGCGGATCGTCGACAACTCGCTTAACAAACGAGGATTGCAACACCGTTACCGCGCACTGGACCTACGACACCTATGCACTCAGCAACGGCACGGCGGCCGAGATTGCGCGGCGCGGCGGAGATACCTGGTTCTTCATCACCGCCGATTACGTCTTCGGACAATCATTGCAGAGCGACGCCACGAGGTTCATCCTCGCCAATGGCGGCAAGGTGATCGGATCGGTGCGCGTTCCCTTCCCCGGAACCGATTTCGCCCCGTACGTGCTGGAGGCGCAGCGCTCCGGTGCCAAGGTCGTAGCAATGGCCAACTCGGGCGCCGATCTGGTGAACAGCATCAAACAGGCCGCCGAATTCGGCCTCAACAAGAACCAGCAGCTCACGGGCTTGCTGGTGTTCATCAACGACATCAACGCAATCGGCCTGAAGGCCGCACAGGGCATGTTGGTAACCTCCGCCTTCTACTGGAACATGAATGCCGAGACGCGGGCGTGGTCGATGCGCTTTTTCGCGAAGCGCAACAGGATGCCGACGATGGTCCAAGCCGGCATCTATTCGGCGGTCACGCACTATCTGAAGGCCGTTCAGGCGGCTGGCACCGACGAGGCCCAGGCGGTGATGGCGAAGATGCGCGCCCTGCCGGTCAACGATTTCTTTGCCAAGAACGGCCGGCTTCGCGAGGACGGCCGCATGGTGCATGACATGTACCTGTTCCAGGTGAAGTCGCCCGAGGAATCGAAGGAACCCTGGGATTACTACAAGCTGGTAAGCGTCATCCCGGGAGAAAAGGCGTTCCAGCCATTGTCGGAAAGCCGTTGTCCGCTGGTGAAGAAGAATTAGCGGTTGCGCCGCTCTGGGACGACCGAGCGGCTAATCGCGCGGCGTTGTTCGCGGGCTGAGCGATGACCGGAGCGGAGCCGGTAAACTGGGACCGCGAGGTCGACCTGCTTGTCGTCGGTTCCGGCGTCGGCGGCATGACAGCGGCGCTGGTGGCGGCGGTCGAAGGGGCTGAGGTTCTGCTGTGCGAAATGACATCTCGGCTCGGCGGCACCAGCGCGCTGTCCGGCGGGGCGATTTGGGTTCCCGGCAGTTCGCAGAGCGCACGCGCCGGTCTGACAGATACCGCAACGGACGCGCGGCGCTACCTCGACGCCATGATCGGCGAGCCGGATCGGGGCGCGCGCCGGGAGGCTTTCCTTGAAGCGGGTCCGATCGCGCTCGATTTCCTGGAGCACCATACCGAGGTGAAATTCGCGCCCAGTCCCAAACATCCCGACTACCGCGGCAATCTTCCTGGCGCGGCAATCTCCGGGCGGGTGCTGTACCCGCTGCCTTTCGACGGCCGCCTTCTCGGCAAGGATTTCGAACGGCTTCGCCCGCCCATGCCGGAATTCATGGCACTTGGCGGCATGATGGTGGGTAAGGACGATATCCCGCATCTGCTGCACCCATTCGCATCGGTCCGTTCGCTCCGCCACACACTTGCTTTGGTAAGTCGATATCTTTGGGATCGCCGGCGCTATTCGCGCGGAACACGGCTGCTGTTGGGCAATGCGCTGGTCGGACGCCTTGTCTACAGCCTGCGACAGCGACAGGTACCGATCTGGTTGGGCGCGCGCGTAGAAAGCCTGGTGCAGCGGGACGGGCGCGTGATCGGCGCCTCGGTTTCTCTCGATGGCCGAACGCAATCCATCCGCGCGCGGCGCGGCGTCGTTCTGGCCACAGGCGGCTTTTCCGGCAGTCCGACCTGGCGACGGTCCCTGCTTGCCGAGCCAATTCCCGACCACTCGGTAGCCTTCGATGGCGATTCGGGTGACGGTCTTACCCTCGGAACCTCGGCAGGTGGCGTAATCGACACTACACATGCCAGCGCCGCCTTCTGGATGCCGGCATCGGTTATGCGCCGGGCGGACGGCTCCCAGGCTGTCTTCCCCCACATCATGCTCGACCGGGCGAAGCCGGGCCTTCTCGCGGTGAATTCGGCCGGACGGCGTTTCGTCAACGAAGCCGACTCCTACCACGATTTCGTGCTTGGCATGTATCGATCCCATGCCGACGTCAACACCATACCGGCCTATCTGGTGTGCGACCGCAGCTTCATCCACGATTACGGCATAGGTCTCGTCCGGCCAGGCCAGCGTCGTCTCAAGCGCTATGTCGATAATGGCTATCTCATCACAGCAGCAACGATCCCACTGCTGGCCCAGAAGATCGGTATCGATGGCGACGCGCTCATGGAGACGGTACGGCGCTATAACGGGTTCGCGGAATCCGGTATCGACGCGGAGTTTGGCCGGGGATCGACCGAACTCAACCGCAACAACGGCGACCCCGACAATCTGCCCAACCCATGCCTTCGCAGGATCGAGCGGGCGCCATTCTTCGCGGTCGCGGTCTACCCCGCCGATCTTGGAACCAGTGTCGGCCTTGCAACAGACCGCGACGGTCGCGTTCTGGATCGCGCCGGCTCTCCGATTAACGGCCTCTACGCCTGCGGCAACGACATGGCATCGGTGATGCGCGGCCACTATCCGGGACCCGGGATCACGCTCGGTCCAGCCATCGCCTTCGCGTTCCGCATCGCATCGCGTGCCTGCGACGGCAAGGCAATGGAGTTGGACGCTCTTCGCGCTGGAAGGACCAAGCATGAGCAGTGACGCGAAGATTGATGCGCCGATCCAAGGCGGCGAAACCCGACCCCTGCTGTTCACGCCGAGCCGCATTGGCGGCGTGGAGATCAAGAATCGCATTGTCATGCCATCGATGACGACGCGGGCTGCCGACAAGGACGGATTCGTTACCGACGACACGCTCGCCTATTACTGCGAACGGGCGGATGGCGGCGTCGGCCTGATCACCGTTGAGATGGCGTCCCCGGAAAAGGCCGGCCGGCATCGGAATTTTGAGCTCGGCATCTACGACGACCGGTTCGTTCCCGGTCTCTCCCGGCTGGTCGACGCCCTGCATGAGCGGAACGCCAAGGTCTCGATCCAGCTTGGCCATGCCGGAGGGCACACGCGCCCGGACGTGACCGGCGGGGAACCGCCGGTGGCGCCATCGGCTATCGCCCATGTGGTGCAGGAGGGCACGACCGAGACCATCATTCCCGAGGCAATGTCCCATGAGCGCATCGAGCAGGCGATAGACGCCTTTGCCGAGGCTGCCGCTCGTGCGGAGCGTGCCGGCTTCGATGTCGTCGAGGTCCACGCCGCCCATGGCTACCTGATCTCCCAGTTTCTTTGCCCCGCCGAAAATCTGCGGCACGACGAATACGGCGGATCGCTCGAGAACCGCGCCCGGTTTGGCATTGCGATCGTCCGGCGCATCAAGGCCCGCGTGCCCGGCCTGCCGGTGATCTTTCGCCTGAACGGCGACGATTTCGTTCCGGGTGGCATGACCTCCGAGGAGGCGCGCCAGGTCGCGATCTGGGCGGCGGAGTCGGGCGCCGATGCAATCCATGTCACGGGGGGACACTATAGGTCCCTGCCCTCGGCTGCGGTCATGATCCCGCCGATGGCGATGCCGGACGCGACGTTTCTGCATTTCGCCGCCGATATACGCGCGCATGTGAAGGTGCCGGTGATCGCGGTCGGCCGGCTCGGCGATCCCGAACTGGCACTCCGTGCCGTCCAGGATGGCCACGCCGATTTCGTCGCGCTGGGCAGACCGCTGCTCGCCGATCCGGAGTGGGTGAACAGGGCCATGCACGGCAAAGCGGTGCGAATGTGCATTGCCTGCAATAGCTGCGTCGACGGCATGCGCTCGGGCGAGCGGCTGCATTGCCTCGTCAACCCGATGGCCGGCCGCGAGCGTCTGTTCGGGACCGCAACGGAACGGGCGAACCGGGTGCCGAACGGTCTGAAGATCGCCGTCGTCGGTACCGGTCCGGCCGGTCTATCCTACGCCGCGTTGGTCGCGCACCGGAACCTCGTTACCATCTTCGAAAAGCACGACACGGCGGGAGGCGCATTCCGCCTTGCCGGCCTCGCGCCGAAATTCCAGGGCGTGGAGGCAAGCCCCACATCGCTACCACGCTATATCGCCAGCCTCGAGCGTCGTTGCCGCGAGGCAGGCGCGGCCTTCGTGTTCGGCTGCGATATCGCGCGGGATATCGGGCGCCTGGAAGGGTTCGATCTGATCGTACTCGCCACCGGGGCCAACTATCGTGCCGGCCTTGGCCTGATCCCGGCGCTGCTTCGCGCCGGGCTCGCGCGACTCCCAGGGCTGCGTAGTGTGGCATCGAATCCCGCCATCCGGGACTGGTTCTATCATCGCGCCCGCGTTTCCTCGGCGCGCCGACTCCAGAACCGCTTCGCAACCAAGACCGTCTTGGTCATCGGCGACGCCGCAACGCCCGGTAAAAGCGATGCCGCGATCCGAAGCGCATTCGATGCGGCCCTGCAGATCCCGACCGGGCTCCGCGCGGATCGCGCCGGCTAATCGTTACCCGCAGCCGCCAGGGCGCGCTTGCGTACGCCTTTCGGCTTGCGCTTGGCAACATAGGCATGAGCAATCACGCGCCTGTGCGCAAGATAGAGATGCTCTAGACGCACGAAGGATCCGGCATCCAGGGTGATCGATCCCGCACTATCGATGATGTACACGATCTGCACCGCGATGTCTCGAATGGGTGCGTCGGCAGCGATCTCGCCATTGGCCTGGGCCTGGTCGATTGGCGCAGCGACAAACTGCTCCATGCGGCTGGAGAATTCACGCAGCTGCAAGCGTGCCTTCTCGCTCAATAGGTTAGCCTCCAGGCGCATCCGGGAAATCAGGCTCCACGGCGCACCTCCCATCTTGTTTCCCTTGTTGAAATGCAGCTAGCGCCCCCGGTTGAATTCCATGGTGGCGACGGCCTTCTCCTCGTAGGACAGGTCCGATTGCCAGATTGCACCTATCGCCCTGATTGCCTCTTTCAAGTATTCGTCTATGATCTCGTCGGCGATTTTTCTTTTCGTCCCGGGATGGTAATGGATGTTGGCGCGGGTAATCTGGGGCCTTCCGGCGATATCCTCGAACCGGAGACCCCGATACCCATTCATGATCAATAGATCACGTGCCACCGCTTTGATTCTGTCGCGCATTGCTTGCGCCCGGTGGCGGCACGGCGGAAAATCGACGGCACGCACGGATTCGATGATGGAGAACATCATAGCGGTGTTGTCGGCCTTCGGAAAACCTGGCATCGCACCGCTGTCTTAAGCCCTCCGTTCCCGGCCTTCAGTGCATCCGAAGCCCACCAGTAACGTTGATGTCGACAATGCCGACATCGCAGCCTTCCTCAACCAATCGCGTCCCGATGCGGCGGCCGATTTTCGTGGTGCCGCCCTTCAGCAGAGCCGGTTTTCCATCCAGTCGATACATGACCTTCTCGCTTGTTCGAGGATATCATTGCGTGAGGCGTTACGTTTCCGTGGCGCGCGCGGCGTTGCGGCCAGCAATCCTACCGGAGGTCAAAGCCCAGCCCAGATGATGCCCGTGCCCTTCGAGCAGCAGACCGCCTTGGCCGGTCGAGCCGGCTGCGAATAGTCCAGGAATGCACTGTCCGGAGCGGTCAAGAACCTGCAGATTGGCATTGACCTTGAGCCCGCCATCAGCGATGGCAATCCAGCTCTTGGCGGGGCCCAGGGCGTAGAACGGCGGCGTTGCGAGCGGCGCTGCCTGTCCGGCCGGCGAGCGGTTATGTTCCGCGATCGTTTGGGCAAGGGCATCGACCGGAACGCCAAAAGCGTGCGCCAGAGCCCTGATCGAGTCAGCCTGAAAATAAATGTCCCGCCGGTTGCGCTTGTAGTCGGCAAGATAGGCGTAGGCGAGCCCAGGTGCCGTCGAGATGAAATTTGGCCAACCGGTGAATGTGGCGGCCACTTTGTTGTCGAAGACGATGTAAGCCATCTGCTCGGGCTGGCGTGGAATGGCATATACTGGCTTGTCCAGTTCATTGACAAAGCGTTTGCCAAGCTTGTTGACCAGAATCGCGCCCTTCTGGAGCAAGGAAGGCGATGGTGCCAGGTTCGTTGTGATGAACATCATGAGCAGCGGCCGCAGGATGGCGGACGGAACCAATGTCAGCGACCGGCGCATGATGCGCGCGAGCTGCGTGCTTGGCGGAATGCACTCGACCAGCTTATTGACCGGCGGCACCACGAAACGGATCTCCGGACCGAACACGATATCGCCGTTGACGATGTCTCCACCGACCTCGAGCGCCAGCCGTTGGCCGTCACCCGTACTTGCCGGGTTGATGCCATCGATGTCGCGAATGTCCTCAGCGAGGTACTTCTGCTTGAGCTCCCTGCCCGAACTGAAGTCGCCGGATGCCAGAACCACCGCGCAGGTCGCATTGAGCTGTACTATCCGCCCATTCACGACCGCTTCGACGCCGGTGACACGTCCGCCCGTCGTGATCAGCTTCTGCGCCCGAGCGTTCAGCAACGCTTTCACGCCAAGCCGCCGCGCCTCTTTCCACAGCTGATGGATGTAGGCCTTCGAGCTTGGCAAGACGTTGTGCATCCGCGGCACACGGTGCGGAGGCTCAGGCATCGGTCCGAAGAAGACAACACCGAGATTCTCCAGCCAAGCCACAGTATCTGGAACGTTCTCGGTATACAGCCGACGCAATTCGAGATTATCGCGGACTGCGAGTTCACCCGCGAACAGCGCCATGTCCTCGAAATGCTGGGCGGGAGAATCGACAATCCCGGCGCGGCGCTGCAGAGCGGTCGCACTCGCCGTGATCGAGCCGACCGACAAGCCAGTGGTGCCGCCGAGCTTCGGTTCTTTCTCCAGGAGAAGCACACTCCGGTTCGCTGCGGCGGCACTGATGGAAGCGGCCAAGCCGGCGCCCCCGCCGCCGACAACAATGACGTCTACAGTCTGTCCGACGATCGCTGTGGTGGTGGACATGCTACCTCAATGCACGGTCATGCCGCCGTCGATGGTCAATACCGCATCGGTCATGAAAGATGCCTCGTCCGAGGCAAGAAACAACATGCCGTTGGCGACCTCCTCCGACTGCCCGAGCCAGTTCATGGCCTGACGCGATTCCAGATGACGTCGCAGCTCAGCGGCGCGATCCGACTTTGCGAATATTTCCTGGAAATAGGGTGAATCGATCGTCCCGGGCACGATCGCGTTGATGCGGATGTTGTCGGCGACATGATCCAGCGCCATGGCGCGGGTCAAAGCAGCAACCGCGTCCTTCGAGGCACAATAGGCTGCCCGGTCGCGAATCCCGACCCGGGCGCGCATTTCCGGAATTGCGTACTTGCAGCCGAAGAAGACGCCGTTGATGTTGACCGCCACCAATTTGTTCCAGTCGCCCTCGTCGGTCTCGGTGACGCTCCCAGGAATGCCATAGCCGGCATTGTTGACGAGCACGTCGAGCTTGCCGAAGCGCGCGACCGTGTCCCGGATCACGCCCTCCACCCTCCCGCTGCCGGCACGTCCACTGCCATCGAAACGGCACCGTTGCCGGCAAGCGAGGCGACCTGCCCGGCGGCCTCGGCCGATTTGTCGGCAACGACAACCGTGGCGCCTTCCCGGGCGAACAGAAGACATGCCGCCCGGCCGATCCCGGAGCCGCCGCCGGTGATAATGTAGATCTTGTCGCGCAATTTCATAGATCCCTCCCAGTGCAGGCTCCGAGGCTGGCGGCGGTTCGATCTGGTTTTACCACTGTACTGACCAACCTATAAGTCAGTATGCGTATTTACGATGCTTAGCAACCATACTTGGTATGAATCTACCGATGAGTTCTCTCGATCGAGTACTTGACACGTCCCTCAAGACGGCATTCGGGTTAGCCCGCACATGGCGATCAACATGGCCGTTGCCCTGGGAATCCCGGGCGTTCTTTCCGCCGTCCTGTACGCAAGCCCGTTCGGCCGGGCAACGCGCCTCCGCCATCGTTGCAGTGCGCTACGGTGTCTCTCCGTATCTCGGGCGGCGACTTTACTGGTGGCTACATTGGCTTGTCCGGCATCCCGCCGATCCCCCCATCGCGGCAAGCCCGTTGGCCGCGCACTTCCTGACCTGGGGCTGCGTGGCTGTAGTTCTATTTCTCTACCGCAATCTGCTGCATTCCGCATTTGGTCGCGCGGTCCACACCGCACGTCACGATGCCTTGCGTGCGGTTGCCGATGGTGTGAATGTTCCGGGCGTCCTCGCCGCGTTCTTTGCGGCTTCCGCCGCTGTTGCCGGCCTTGGTGGCTGGCTCTACACGCACGAGAGCAGCTATCTGGCTTCCGAATCTCTCAGGAGGGATACCGCCTTGCAGGCGCTGTTGATGGCCATCGTCGGCGGGGCACGCAAACCGCTGTGCCCGATCATCGGTGCGTGTGTGCTACTGACCATCGTGACGTATCTGCCCGCCGCTGAATCTCAGGGAGTGGTCTATGGCGGGGCACTCATCTTCATTCTACTTGTCGCTCTGCAGGGTCTGGTCAACGCGGAGTGGTGGAGCACCTGGCGGCATCGGGATCGTTGCGATGGTAATCGGGCCGATGAATGCCACCGACCTTACGGCGGAGGCCACGCGCATTCGCAACGCGAACCTGGATATCGTGTTGATGTTGACCTCCGCCCCGGCGATGGGCGGCGCTTTCGCCCGTGGAGCCGAACTCGCTGTGCTGAAAGCACCGATTCTCGGGTCGCTGAGCATCCAGCAAAAACCTTTCGTCGATACGGCCGGTTATGCCGAGATTCTCGGCAGCACCGCGATCGTCGCGCTGGCCGAGGCGTTGCGCCATATCGATGGTCCCGTCACCGGACCCAGGATCCAGGATCCAGGATCCAGGATCCAGGATGCGCTCGACCATATCTGCGGATTCAGCGGGACCTACGCAGACGGCACGTTTTGCTATACCAAGGACCAACATGACGGCTTCGGTCCCGACACGGTCGATTTCGTCAAACTCCACAACCGCAAGTGGGAAAACACCAAATTCTGAGGCGATTAGGTCCATGTGGAGGGATGCATGAGTAAAGATCTGATTTTATGTGAAACTCGCAACGGTGTCGCGACGATAACGCTCGACAACCCCCCGCTTAATCTCGTCACGCTGGAATTGACGCGCCAACTCGGCCGAACGCTCGACGCGCTGGCGCAAGATGAAGATGTTCGTGTCCTGGTGCTGACCGGGTCCGGTGAGCGTGCCTTCTGCGCCGGGTCCGACCTGACCGAGTTCGCAGACATGATGGCCCCCGGTCAGGTTGTCCCGAAGAAGCTGGCGCGGGAGAACGAGACCTACAGCAAACTCGATGACTTCCCCAAACCGACCATCGCGGCAGTAAGCGGCCTTGCCTTTGGCGGCGGTCTGGAGCTGGCGGTGTGCTGCGATCTCATTGTCGTCGAGGAGCACACGCGGCTCTGCCTGCCGGAAATCAAGCTCGGCGTGTTCCCCGGAAGCGGTGGCACCGTCCGGGTAACAAGGCGCATTGGTGAGGGGCGCGCCAAGGAGATGATGTTCTTCGGTGAGCCGATCGATGCCGCGACGGCGCTATCGTGGGGATTGGTCAACCGCGTGGTGGCGCGCGGCCAGAGCTTGCGCACTGCGCAAGACATGGCTGCCGTCCTGGCTGAGCGTCCCAATCGCGCCCTGCGGCTTTGCAAGGCCGCGGTGGATCTGTCTTTCGACACGACGGAGGACCAAGCGGTGTCTCGATCCCTCGACCTCAGCGACCAGGCGTTCAGCACGGCTGATTGCCGCGAAGGCGTGCGGGCGTTCTTCGCCAGGGAGAAGCCCCGGTTCTCGCACACATGATCGCAACGACGACGACACTCGAAGATCGGAGGGTGACAATGGTCAAGATGCTGCTCCTGCAAGGAGCCAATATGAACTGGCTCGGAAAGCGCGAGCCGGAGTTCTACGGCACAACAACGGCCGCCGCTCTGGACAGCATGCTCCAAGCCTACGCCAAAAAACGCAAGTTCGGCCTCGAGATCGTTTACACCAACCATGAAGGCGAGGCGATCGAGCACTTCTATGGTGCCACCGAGCGCGGCATCAATGTCATCGTGATGAATCCAGGCGGGTTCTCGTATTCCGGCTACGCATTGCGGGATTGCATGAAAGGTATTTCGATTCCTGTCGTAGAATTGCACATGACGAACCATTATGCGCGAAGCGTTCATTCGGTCACCGCTTCGGCGGCCCGTGGCGTTTTGATGGGATTTGGCGTGCAGACCTACTTCCGGGCGATCGACACCGCTCTCGACGTGGCGGCGGAAGACACCGGCACCGAGAAACGCTAGACTTGCATCGAGGAACTCAGGCGAATGCAGTCTTGATTGGCGGTTCCACCTCGATAGCTTCAAAGGAGAACGAGCATGGCTCGATTCAGCAATTATCAGCCGGCGGGGGTCATTCCCGCGACGCTGCTGGCTTTCAACGAGGATCTGTCGATCGACGATAGGAATACCCGCCGCCATCTCTCGCACGTCGGGCGAACGCGGGGAATTTCCGCCATTACCGTCAACGGGCACGCGTCGGAGGTCCATGCCTGCACCTTCGAGGAACAAAGGCACATACTTCGTATCTCCGTCGAGGAGGTCGGGGATGAATTGCCGCTGATCAACGGCGTCTACGCGGACGGCAGCCAGGAGGCCGCCAGGATCGCGAACATGGCCGATCAGGGCGGCGCATCCGCGCTTCTGGTATTTCCACCGCAGAGCATGACCATGGGCGGCCAGTTGCGTCCCGAAATGGCACTGACCCATTTCCGGCGCATTGCGGATGCAACCGACCTGCCGATCATCGTGTTTCAGTATCCGATGGCGAGCGCGCTCGGTTATCCGTTCGAGACCCTGCTCCGCTTGTTCGAGGAAGTGCCTTCGATCAAGGCAATCAAGGACTGGTCGGCCGATCCGATGTTGCATGAGCGGCATACCCGTACGTTCCAGACGCTGCCGCGGCCGGTCACGGTGTTGACCACGCACAGTGCGTGGCTGATGAGTTCGCTGGTGATGGGCGCGAATGGCCTCCTATCGGGTGCCGGCAGTGTCATTCCGGAATTGCAGGTCGAACTTTTCGAGGCGGTTCAGGCCAAGAATCTCGCTCTTGCGCAGCAGATCAACGACCGGATCTACCCGCTGGCGCAGGTATTCTACGCACCGCCCTTTCTTGACATGCACAACCGCATGAAGGAGTGCCTGCGCATTCTGGGCCGCGTCGACAATGCCGTGGTCCGCCCGCCTTTGTGCAAGCTGAGCGATAGCGAGATTGCCCGGCTCGAACAGGCGCTGCGCCAGGCCAACATCCTGCCGGAAGGAGCCGCCGCGCTTGCGGCCGAGTAGAGGGAGCCGCCTCGCGATGAGGCAGGAAGAAGCAGACATATGTATCGCCGGCGCTGGCATGGCCGGCCTCTGCGCTGCCGTCGCTGCCCTCGAAGCCGGCGCGACCGTTCTCGTCATCGAGAAGGGGTCGCGTTCCGGCGGCTCGATGTGGTTATCTCATGGTCTCATCTGGACTTTTACCGATAAGGCGCAACTGCGACACGAAGTTCCCGACGGTAACGCGGCTCTTCAGGATATTGTCGTCGATCGTCTGACAGGCTCGCACGACTGGCTGCAAAAGCGGGGAATCGATCTAGAGCCGGAAATGGAGTTTCAGTCGTTCGGTCGTGGCCGGATGGCCAATCCCGCGCAGATGGCGCCCGCCTTGGTAAAACGGGTCGCCGAGTTGGGTGGACGGATCCTGTTTCAAACCGGTCTGCAGACCTTGCTGTCCACGAATGGTGACGTGACCGGAATTGTCGCATTCGATGAACATGGGGCGGTTGAAATCACGGCTGGGTCGGTAATCTTGGCCACGGGTGGCTTCCAGGGGAATGCCGAACTCGTTAGCCGCCACATCACGCCACACGCGGACCGCATATATTTGCGCGCCAATCCATGGAGCACGGGCGATGCCTTTCTTTCTGCGACGGAGATCGGCGCTGCGGTAACGCCGCACATGGACAAATTCTACGGCCACGCGCTACCGGCGCCGCCCGCGCGATTCAACCAGTTCGAATTCCTCAACGTAACGCAGCGCTACGGCCCGATGGCCGTGGCCCTCAACTTGAATGGAAAACGGTTCGTCGACGAATCGGCCGGCACTGGCGAAGAAGCTCTGAATCTGGCCATCGCAACACAGCCACAGGCGACCGCCATCTATATCGTTGACGCGACGATTGCGAACACGCCCGGACCTCTTGGCATTCTTGCAAAGGTCGCCATCGAACGGGCACGCGATTCCGGTGCGCCGATTATCGAGGCTCCGACGCTCGCATTGCTTGCGGAGGGACTGCGAGCATGGGGGGTACCGCCAGATGTCGCCCTTCACTCACTGCAAGAATACAATTCAGCAGTCCAAAGCGACGCGTTCGGTGGGTTGTTGCCCCCGCGATCGAAAAATGCATGGCCCATCAAGATTGCGCCCTTCACGGCTATGGTTATGCGCGCGGGCATCACCTTTACCTGTGGCGGCCTGCAAACCGATCTCGATATGCGGGTGCTCCGACGCGCGGCGACGACGTCGAATTTGTCGCTGGTGAGAGCGGACATGTCCGAGCTTCGCTTGACCGCAATGCCCAATCTCTATGCCGCGGGATGCGATGTCGGCGGGATCAGCACGGGCGGATATATAGGTGGGCTGGCGACCGCCCTGGTGACCGGCCGTATCGCCGGAGAATCCGCCGCCAGCAATGCAAGAAGACGCTAGCAGATCGGCTGGAATGGCCAAGCGTTGCGATCTGGATCGAACAGGGACCAAGGCCTCATAGCCCATAGAGGCCGAGGAAGCGCCGCATTCGCGCCGCGGCATCATAGGGATCGCCGAGCAGCCCAGCCTGGTCCGCAAGCTTGAAGATCGCGGTGAAATACGGCAGCGGCCGCATCGCCTGCTGCCCGCCGACCATCACGAAATGATCCTGGTGCCCATTGAGGTATGCCAGGAACACCACCCCGGTTTTGTAGTACTGCGTCGGCGCCCGGAAGATCAGCCGTGACAGCGCCACCGTCGGGTCCAGGATGTCGTGAAAACGCTGCCGCTCGCCGGCCGCCAGCGCGGCCAAGGCCGCGGACGCGGCTGGCGCGATCGGGTCGAAGATACCCAGCAGCGCGTGAGAGAACCCCTGGGCATCGCCCTCGATCAGTGCCGGATAGTTGAAATCGTCGCCTGTGTACATTTTGACGCCCGCCGGCAGCATCCGTCGCATGCGGATCTCCTTGGCGTCGTCCAGCAGTGAAACCTTTATCCCATCGATCCGGCCATGGTTTTCCCCGATGATGTCGCAGCATACCGTCAGCGCGGTGTCGAAATCCGGCGCGCCCCAGTATCCGGACAATTGCGGGTCGAACATGTCGCCGAGCCAGTGCAGCACCACCTTGCGCTCGGCATTGGCGAGAACGCGCCGGTAAACCTGCCGGTAATCCTCCGGTCCCGCCGCCACACGCACCAGCGCCCGGCTCGCCATCAGGATCAATGATCCACCCAGCTTCTGGATGGCGTTCATCTGCTGGTCATAGGCCCGCACCACGTCCTCGATCGTTGTCGCATCGGCCGGTGCCAGATGGTCGGTTCCGCAGCCAGATGCAATCAGAGCGCCGTCGATGTCGCGGGTCTCCGCCAGCGTGCGCCCGATCAGTTCCAGCGCCTCCGCCCAGCCCAGCCCCATGCCGCGTTGCGCGGTGTCCATCGCCTCCGCGACGCCCAGCCCCAACCCCAGCAAATGGCGCCGATAGGCGATGGTGCGCCCCCAATCGATTGCCGCCAGCCCGCTCGGCTCGGTTGCCGCGAACGGGTCCGCCACCACATGCGCAGCTGCGTAGACGACGCGGTTAAACGCCTTGTCGGGCGGCGCCACAGCGAGCGGGATACCGACCAGGCTATAGGCCTCAAGCCGACCCTGCGGCGTCGGCAAGTCTATATAGGGCATGACGTAACCTTTCCTCGACGGCTAATCGGCGGCCAGCAGTTCACGGGAAATAATCGTGCGCTGAATCTGGTTGGTGCCTTCATAGATCAGTGTGATCTTGGCATCGCGGTATAGCCGCTCCACCTCGAAGCCACGAATATAGCCGCTGCCGCCGAACACCTGCACCGCGTTCGCACTGTGCGCGACGGCGATGTCGGAGGCGAAGCACTTGGCCATCGAACAAGCCCTGGTAGCCGAACGCCCGTCATCCATGATCATTGCCGCGTCATACACCAACAGCCGCGCCGCAGTGATGTCTTTGGCCATATCGGCAAGAATCCACTGCAAACCCTGGTTGTCGGCAATCGGGCGGCCGAACTGCCGCCGCGTCCGCGCATACTCCACTGCCGCCTCCAGTCCCGCCCGCGCGATTCCGACGGCCAATGCGGCAATGCCGATGCGGCCCTTATCCAGCACGCTCATCATCATGTGAAAGCCCCGTCCCGCGACCCCGAGCAGCGCGTCAGGCGGCAACTGCACCGCGTCGAAATGCAGCGCCCCGACCTGCGACGCACGCTGGCCCATTTTGTGTTCCTTTGGCCCACGCGTGACACCTTTCGCGTTCAGAGCGACGATGAAGATGCTCATCCCACGCTTGCCGGCATCCTTGTCGGTGCGGGCCAGCACGAAGCCGACATCCGCGACCGGCGCATTGTGAATCCACAACTTCGATCCCGACAACAGCCAGCCATCAGCATTTTTCTCTGCCGAGGTCTTCGCCCCCGCCACATCGCTGGCCGCCTCCGCCTCGGTGATACAATAAGCTGGACGCAACTCAAAACGCAGCAGCCGAGTCAGCCATTGCTGCTGCTGCGGGGGCGTGCCGTGTGTTGACAACAGCGTGGCGATCAGTTCGTACAGCCCGCACTGGTCGGCAACCGAGGAATGGCCCCGCGACAACTCCTCCATCGCCACGGCGTAACTCAGCACGTCCATGCCTGCCCCGCTGAGCTCAGTCGGCACGGTGATACCGAACAGGCCGAGTTCCGCCATCTGCGCATAGATCTCGGTTCGGATAAGTTTCGTCACGGTCGAGCGCCTCCGCCGCCGGGTGGATCACCTCGGCTGCGAATCTTCTGGTGACATCGCGGATTTCCTCATGGATCGCACTCAGGCGCATCGCATTCCCCCTACGCAACCACCCAGGCGAGGATATGGGTCCCCACCAGGCATACCGCGCTGTCTTGGTTGGTGATTTCGAGGCGGCTGCGCGTCCTGCCAGCCGCGTCGTCGACTTCCTCAACCACATAGCGCGCGGTCAGTGTGCCCCCGATGAACACCGGACGGACGAAGCGGATACGGTCGTATCCGGCCGAGACCGGCGTGCCGGCGGCGCCACGTTCGACCGACCAGCGCGAGATGGTCGCGGATGCCGCCGACAGGAGCCCCATCACCAGCGCGCCATGCGCGATGCGCCGCCCGAACGCGGTCTTCGCGGCATATGCCCCATCGACATGCACCGGATCGTAGTCGCCGGTGATCTTCGCGAACATGTCAACATCGGCGGCGGTGATTGTCTTTTCGAATTCTACCTGTTCGCCCGGTAACAGGAAGGTACGATGTGCAGCGCTCATTGCGCGGCCTCCGCGAGTTGTAGGCGCGCCAACGCGGCGCGCGGCGGATGAGGCGGCAGCCGCGTGGAGAGCCCCATCGGACCATCGCCAAACAACGCAGCATCCATCAGCTTCAGATCGGGAGAGACACGCGGACGGAAACCCATCGCGTTGAGCACGTCGGCCTATAGATCCGCTCCGGCCGCGATCTCGATCAATTCGGGGCCCTCGGCGCCGAGCCGGAACACCGCGCGCTCTGTCGCGTAAAGAACCGGCTGGCCACATTCGTACGCATGGCGGCCGGAGAACGTGATCTGTTCAACCTGCGCTACCGCCTTGGCTGCACCGTTGGCCGTCAGCGTACCCCCGAACACGACCTTGCGCGCGCCCTGGCTGATATTGATGAAACCGCCCGGGCCAACGATACGCCCGCCGAAGCGGGAGACATTGACGTCACCCGCTGCATCGAATTCCGCGAAGGACAGAAACGCCAGATCGAGACCGCCGCCGTCGTAGAAATCGAACTGGTAAGGCTGATCGATCTGTGCATCCGGCGAGCGGGATGCTCCCGCCTCATTGCCGCTGGCCGGCGCGCCGCCGATATTGCCCTGCTCGTTGGTCAGGCAGACCCGTGCCAGCACGCCCTCCTCGGCGGCGACATTGGCAATGCCCGTCGAGATGCCGGAGCCCAGATTGCAGATCGCACCCTCGAACAACTCCAGTGCCGCGCGCCGCGCCACCACCCGGCGTGCGCCTGCGGGCAGACGCGGAACGTCCGACAGTTCGACGTGCAAATGCCCCGAATGGGCCGCACTGTCCTGCGTCTCATAGGTCTGCCACTGATCTGGATCGACGACCAGGACATCGACCATGATGCCGGGAATCTTCACCATCTTCGGATGCAGGCTTCCGCGTGGCACGATGCGCTTGACCTGCGCCACGACAAGTCCGCCGCACCGCCGCGCCGCCTGCGCCATCGACAGCATTTCCAGCGTCACCGCCTCATGCTCCATCGAGATATTGCCGTCCTCGTCTGCCGCCGAGCCACGCACGAGGGCTACATCCACATGAAAGGACTTGTAGAACAGATATTCCTCCCCGCGGAATTGCACGTTCTCAACCAAATCCGCTGTTGCCATCCGACTCTGCCGGGCACCGCCCAGTCTGGGATCGACGAAAGTATGCAGTCCTACCTTGGTCATCAGTCCGGGCCGTCCGGCCGCCATCTCGCGCATAAGTTGCGACATCGCGCCCTGCGGCATCGTGTAAGCCTCGATCTTCTCGTCCAGCGCCAGCCGCGCGATGCCGGGACTGTTGACGAACGTGCCTGCGACCGCGCGTTTCAGCAGCCCCTCCTGCGCCAGATGTCCCGCCCCGCGCGTCTTGCCGTCGCCGAGCCCGACCGGATGCACGATGGTCAGGGCGCGCGGCTGGCCGGTCTCACGGTAGCGATCGCCGAGCGCCGCCAGAAGAGCATCCGGCACGGCGTGCCCGCCGCCGGAGCCGCCGATCAGCAGCGTGTCTTTATCGCGCACCAGCGCGGCAGCCTGGGCGGCGGTCATGCGTATCATCGCAAGCTCTCCTGAACAGTAAACGATCCGGAAAAATGGCAGGCAACACGCCGGCCGGGTACGAGTTCAGCCAGCGACAGCGGCTTCGCACAGGCCGCGCGTGCCACCGGGCAGCGCGCGCGAAAGGCGCAGCCGCTCGGCAGCATCAGCGTCGATGGCGGTTCACCGCCGAGCACCACGCGCTTGCGCCCGGGCTCGAGTACCGCGCTTGTCAGCGCAACCGTGTAGGGGTGCATCGGGTGCGACAGCACCTCGATCGCCGGTCCCTCCTCGACGAAACGGCCGAGATACATCACTGCCACGCGATCGCAGAACGAGCGCACAACCGCAAGGTCATGCGCTATGAACAGGTAGGACAGGCCGAGCCGTTCGCGCAGATCCAGCATAAGGTTCAGCACCTGGGCTTGAACGTTCACGTCGAGCGCCGATACCGGTTCGTCCGCCACCACCAGTTCCGGCTCCAGCGCCAACGCACGGGCAATCGACACGCGCTGACGCTGACCGCCGGAGAATTCNNCGTACGGATCCTGAAACACCATCTGCAACCGCGGCCGTAGCGGCCGCATCTGTGCGGCAGTGGCGTGCGCGATCTCCTGCCCGGCAAAGCGCACGCTGCCGGCCGTCGGCTCGTGCAACCGGGCGACCAGCCGCGCAAGCGTGGATTTCCCGCAACCACTTTCACCGACGATTCCTAGGCTCTCGCCGTATAGCAGCGTCAAGTCCACGCCGTTGACGGCATGCACCGTCTGCGGCCCGCCAAAGAACGACGTCTTCTGCAACTGAAAATGCTTGACCAAGCCGCGCGTTTCCAGCAACGG